>JBCCWS010000021.1 GCA_039193195.1 Pseudomonadota bacterium | reverse complement strand
TTTGGGTGAGACCTTGCGCGATCGGACTGAGCGAGAATGGGGCGTTCGGCCGGATTACGCCTCGTTGTTTGATCGCAAACACTCGGATCCGGACTACTGCGCCGTCGCGGTCACCGACGGAAACCACGGACGGTCGCTGGCCTGGGGGGCACAGCAGTTCGGAGTTGCTTGCCGCATCTACATCCCAAACGGTGTGTCCGAACCGCGCATTGCAGCGATCGCGCGCTACGGCGCTGAGATCGTTCGAGTCGATGATAACTACGATGCAACCTTTGCAAAGGCACGCGCCGACGCCGCGGCCAATGATTGGGCGCTGATCCAAGATGTGTCGACTCGCGACTACACCGAGTGCCACAAGCGCATCATGGAGGGGTACACGCTAATGGCGCGGGAGATGATAGAGCAGCTCGACACTCAACGCCCATCGCATGTGTTTTTGCAGGTCGGTTGCGGCGGGATGGCGGCGTCCGTGATGGCGGCCTTCATCGAGCAATGGGGTGCTAGTGCGCCAAAGTTCGTTCTTATGGAAGCTGAAACGACGGCGTCCACGCTCGAGAGCTTTGCGAAATCTGAACCCGTGGTTGTCGGTGGCTCGCAAAGGACGATCATGATCGGGATCGCCGTTGGCGAGACTTCATACCTGCCTTGGCTAGTGTTCCGACGATATGCCCACTCGGCCGTGACCGTGGCCGACATTTATGCAGAGAGGGCCATGCGCCGCGCAGCAAAGGGGACAGGTGGAGATCCAGCGTTCGTTGCCGGTGAAACGGGCGCGTGCGGACTTGCAGCCCTGCTCGAACTGAGCGCATCGCCAGTGCTGCGCAGTCGCCTCGACCTGGGCTCGCACGCCAGCGTCTTGCTCATCAATACCGAGGGCGATACCGATCCGGTGACCTATCAGAGGATCATGGCTCAATGATCCGGCAGCGAGGATGGCGGTTCTCGTCGCTAGTGTCTGGAGCGCAAGCGCCGCGTGCCTGCGACGGCGCGACCGTAGCGCATGGGACCTTACGCATGAGCGGTCGGACCGGACGAGGCTTGGCACCAGCTGGGGCGTGCCCGCATGCCACCGGCGGCGCCCCACTCGCCGTGCGCCCTTGTGCGGCAATGGTGGCGCTAGTGCTGGTGCAGTGTGCTCATGCACATCACACGCCAGCCGATGGCGTCGCGCCTGACGCGCCGCCCATCACCGCTGCGTTCTTTGACTTGGATTGGAAAGAGCGGTCTGCGATCTGGGACGTCGCCAAGCCCCGGGGCAAGACTCGCCTGATCGATTTCGAGACGGATGAAGGCACCTGGATGTCCCTTGATGTGTCTGCGCGTGACGGCTCGATCGTCTTTGATTTGCTTGGGTCGATCTACCTGCTTCCAAGTCAAGGCGGCCGAGCACGACCTATCACGCGGTCCGCTGAGCTAGTGCTCTTCCAGGTGAACGAGGGTAATCGACCTCAGCCCACTTCGCGGACCGCCGATCTGGTTCACTCGTACCTGAAGAAAAGGGTCCAGACGGGGGTCATCAAGCAATCCTCCGGAATATCCGTCAACTACCATCCGCGCTTTTCTCCCGCTGGCGATCGGATTGCGTTCATTTCTGATCGTGCCGGACAAGACAACGTGTGGGTCATGAAGACGGACGGTAGCCACCTTCGGCTTGTCAGAGATGACCTCACCGCGCGCTACGCGGAACCGGTGTGGTCGCCAGATGGCAAGTACATATACGCGACTCGATTCCTGCCGAACGCTAGGGGAGGGTGGACTAAGGCCGCCGAGATTTGGCGTTTGGCAGTTGATGGTTCATCGGCAGAGAAGCTCTTAGGTAGCCAGTCGACGCAGGTCTGGACGCCGTCGCCGTCCTCGGACGGGCGCTACCTCTACTACCACGAGGCGAGCGCGCCAATCGTTGCTGCCGACGGGTATTACAAGATCAGCGACGGACACCATATCCGGCGACTGGACCTGCAGGCCCGGCGCTCGGATGCGATCACGAGCGGCGGTTATCGCTGGTACTACCGTAGGCTGCCGTTCTATCACGGCGCACCCGTCGTGAGCCCCAGCGGGCGCTATCTCGCGTTCGTCAGAGAGTTGCCGAACACCGAAGTGGAATACAAGGGAGCGACGATCAAGACGCAGACGGGTCTGTTCGTACGCGATCTGGTATCGGGCGAAGAGAGGCTGCTGGTCAGGCCGGTAACGCTGGCGCAGTTCAAGGCGCACAGCATGTATCACATTAAGTTCGTCCCGGGCTTTGCGTGGACGCCTGAGGAGGATGCAATCCTGTTCTCTGAAGGCGGGAAGATACGCAAGATTGAGCTTGCGACGAATCGCCTGTCGACGATTCCCTTCAAAGCTCGTGTTCAGCGCGAGATCTCAGAGCAAAACCGCCCCACCGTCTCCATTGGCGACGCGCCGCAGACGATCAAGAACATCCGCAGTCCCGCACTATCGCCCGATGGGCGTGTGCTCGCATTTGAGGCCATTGGCAAGGTGTGGACAAAGGTATTGCCAGATGGTGAACCGCGTGCGGTAGCAACGCCGTCGCTGCGCTCGACGCAATACTCGCCTTCATGGTCGCCGGACGGAAGCCACCTTGCCTTTGGTACGTGGAGCAACGAAGAGGCCGGTGCAATCTGGGTGGTTAGCATCGATGATGACGGACAGGCAATCGGCGCCCCTCACTGCTGGTCCGCGGTGAGCGGCGAGTATCTAAATCCCACCTTCTCAGCCAGGGGTGATTCGATCATTGCGCTTCGCAGTGCCGGGTCCCGTTGGCGCGGTTCTGCCATTGGCACGCAGTCCTATTTCGATTTGGTCTCCATCGCTGAATCAGCCGCGGAGCCGATTGAGCTGGGTGTGATTCGCCGCCTCGATCTCGTGTCGGGTCAATCCCCAACGCCCAGCGTCGGCATAGGTGGGCGCATACACATCACCCAACGTGACGGCGAAGACTGGAATAAGGCCGTTCTCACCTCCATGTCCGTCGATGGGGGCGATGCCCGGGTTGAGGCGACGTTCAACGCGCTGGTCGCTGAGGGGCGCGTATCGCCCGATGGCGACTGGTTGGCATTTCAATTCGGTCACAACATACATATCGCACGACGCCCAGTGTCCGGCGCTGCTGACGTCGAGTTCCGCCCCTTTGAGGGGCGCAGCGAACGGCGGCAGATCAGTAGAGACCATGGACGCTATCCTCATTGGGGTGCCGACGGTGTTTTGCACTTCATTAGTCTCGATCGCTACGCCTCGTGTGCGGCGCCGTTCACGCAGTGCGAGTATGCAGACATCAGTCTGACCGCTAGGCCCGACCGGGCAGCTGGCGCGCTCGCGCTTCGAAACGCGACGCTGATCACCAGCTCGCAGAGCGGGATTGTTCCAAAGGGCGACATCCTGATCGAAGACGGTCGCATTCGGTGCGTGGGCCGTTGTGCCGATGACCGCGTCGATAGGTCTATTGACCTCAGCGGGAAGTACGTGATCCCCGGTTTGGTGTCTATTCATGAGCACGACACCTTCGATGGCCCGGATGTTTTGCGTTCGCGAGCGCCGAACGTATCCAAGTTCCTCGCCTACGGTGTGACGACGATCATGGAGCCCGCGCCGTCCTCAGACACCGTTCTGGCGCAGGCGGAACTGATCCGTGCCGGTGCGGGCATCGGGCCGCGTATCTTCTCCACCGGCCGACCGATCTACGGGTGGGCGCCCGAAAGGCATGTGATCAGGGCGTATTCAGATGCCGTGCAGAATGTCAGGCGCCTTGCCAGCAAAGGCGCTATCGGCGTCAAGCAGTACTTCGAGTTCAAGCGGCATCAGCGCCAGTGGCTCGCTGACGCTGCGCGCGCCAGCGGCCCCACGTTGCTGACCGGAGAGATGATGGATCTGCACTACTTCATTGGTGCGATCATGGATGGGCACACGACGCTCGAACACGAAAACACCTATTGGCCTTACTTTCGCGACTTTCGAGAGTTCATCAGGCAAAGCGGCACGCAGGTGTCGATCACATCGACGACGCCAGCGCGGGGGCGATACTTGATGGAGTACTTTACCTCCGGGGAGGACGTACCGGGCGATCCTCGCCAAATCAACTTCACGCCCTGGGAGTACCTGCATAGACAGGGTCACGACAATGTGGCACCACTTGCTGAGTACGAGTCTATGGCTTACCTACAGGACCTGAAGCAGCTCACGGAACTTGGTGTTGTGTTTGGTGCCGGCGGCCATGGCGAGATTCCCGGGCTGAACCAACACTGGGAGCTATGGTCCTTCGCCCTGCACTCAAGTCCTGCCGCTGCGATCGAAGCGGTCACGATCCGCAGCGCTGAGTATCTCGGTTTGTCTACCGAGCTAGGGTCGATAGAGCCAGGAAAGCTCGGCGACCTCTTGGTCTTGAACAGCGATCCTCTGCAGGACGTTCGCAACAGTTTGGACGCTGCCTACGTGGTCAAAGACGGTCGGGTATACGAACCGGAAACGCTGGATCAAATCTGGCCCGATCAGGAGGCGTACGGTGCGCGACCGTGGGTCGCACCTAAATCGTGGAGTGGCTCGGGTCGCGTGGGCCGACCACAGGCTATCGAAGGCGCCGAATGAACGTCGCGCCTGGCCCATCCCGCACGCCGCCTTCTAGCGCAAGCACAAGGGATGCAACGCGTATGACCGAGTCTACTGCGGTAGCGAGGGAGAAGAGCGACTTCGCACTTGCCCATCGCATTCTTGCCTTCGAAGGCATGCACGAGGGCGTACACAATCACCTGACGCTGATGATGCCTGGCGATGAAGATCAGTTCTTCGTCACGCCCGGCGGCTTGCACTTCTCGGACATCCGCAGCGATGACGTGCTGATCATGTCACTCGAGGGGTCGCTCGTCTGCGGCGCGGGCGTGCCCAACGAAGCGGCCTGGTGTCTGCACGCACCGATCCACCGGCTGCGGGCGGACGCAAGGTGCGCCATTCACCTTCACTCGACGTATGCCACCGCGCTCATGATGCGCGCCGGTGTCACCTTGAATGAATGCGCTAGCCAGGCGGCGGCCATCTTCCTAAGCGATGTCGCCTACTACGATACCTACGACGGTGTCCTGCGCGAGGAAGAAGAAGGTCAGCGCATGGCCGAGCGTCTCGGTGCTAAATCAGTTCTCGTATTACGTAACCATGGCTACTTCATCGTCGGTACGAGCCTTGGCGTGGCGCTCGAGCGCGCCTATTTCTTCGAACGTGCTTGCCGGCTTCAGTTGCTTGCGCAGGCCGGTAGTTATCCTCTCAATGAGATTCCCGAAGACCTCGTGGCCGCCGTGCATGAGGAGGAGAGTGTCTACCTAGGCCGATACCTCGATGGCATGCGCCGAAAGTTCCGCCGATCCGAAGGCCCGGGCCGAGAGTAGTGCTTGGCGAAGGTGACAAGACCAGAAAGCAACTCCAGAGATCTCTGGGCGCTCTGGATTTCTTCGTTCTCTCCTTCGGCACGATGGTCGGGGTTGGGTGGATTACGCTGCTTGGCCCGATGTTGGAGATAGCGGGCCCAGTCGGCGTGTCGGTCGCATTCTTTCTGGGTGGATTGCTGGTCTTACTCGTGGCCGCCTGTTACACGGAAGTCGCTTCAATCTACCCTGTCGCTGGGGGTGAGGTCGCTTACGGCTACGAGATGTTTGGCACGTCGATCGCATTCGTGAACGGCTGGCTGTTGGCCTTAGGGCTCATCAGCGTGGTGTCCTTCGAGATGATCTCAGTGGGTTGGATCTTGACAGGACTGGTGCCCGCGATCGACGGCCCGGTGTTGTACCGAATCGCGGGCGAGAAGGTGACCGTTGGCTCCGTAGCTGCTGGCTTGGCATTGCTCGGCACGATCACCGTGTTCAATGCTAGGGGTGCGAGAGCCGCCGCATCATTGCAAAGAACTACCACCTTCGCGCTCATCGCAATCGCTGCGCTTTTCATCGCCATCTGCATCGTGGTTGGGGATCGGGAAAACCTCGTTCCCCTATTCGCAGAAGATAGGAATGGCGGTCGCATCATTCCCGCTATTGCTGCTGTTTTCATTCTGACGCCCTTCTGGTATTCGGGGTTTGATGCGATTCCCCAGGCCTTTGGTGAACGCAACGTATCGGTCTCAGTGCGGACGGTGGCGTGGACTATGATCGCGTCAATCTTGGCAGCGATACTCTTCTATAGCTTGATCTTTCTGGCACCTGCCATGGTCGCGCCGCGCGAGGCTCTCACAGCCCATGATCTGCCTGCGGCTTCGGCCTTCGCCCTGGCGCTCGATCGCCCCATCGCCGGTAAGCTCATACTGATCGCCGGCCTCTGCGGCTTGATTTCCACATGGAATGCGATCCACTTCGCTGCCGCACGCGTCATCTTCGCCCTTGGGCGCGCGCGACTCATTCCAAGCAGCCTCGGCAGGGTCAGGGAGGGGTTCCATGCCCCGACGAATGCCGTTGTCTTCGTGTCCCTGGTCGGTGGCGTTGGGGGGCTTCTGGGGAAAGGCGTGATTCTCCCGGTCGTAAACACTGGTGCACTCGCCCTGTCGATTGTCTATGCGATCGTGTGCTTTGGACTTGTGAAGCTACGTATGTCCAGCGAACCATGCGCAGCGAAGTTCCGATTGCCCGGCGGGCTGATCATTCCGGTCTGCGCGGTGGTCGCTTCTTCGGGTGTGGCGGGGTACTCGCTCTACAGTGCCGGGCGTGGCGCGGCTGGTGCCTTGCCGCTGGAGTGGGTGTTTATGGTCGTATGGGCGATGCTGGGACTTGCATTCTGGCGATTCGCACGTCCCTTGCGTGAGGGTGTGTCCGAGCGAGAGCGCCGTCAGCTCATCTTGAGCGAGAGCGAAGGGAACCACTAGTAAGGCGACCGAGAGGGTGCAATGTCTTGGGGCAACATGCGGGGCTGACGCTACAAGAGAGTGGTGAATGCTTTTCCCGAGTTCCTCGCGGACATCACGCTGCTCTCCCACCCGCTGGATGGTACCTACACCTCGACCACCACCTTACCCATGGCCTGTCCACTCGTAAGGCGTGCATGGGCCTCGCCCACCCGATCAAGCGAGAATTGTCGCGCGTCCAGCACTGGCTTTAGCTTCCCAGCATCTGCGATGCGCGCGAGCGTCTCCAGCACAGCACCGTGTACCTCACGCTGCACACCGTGGATCATGGGAATCAGCATGAATACGACATGCAGCGATAATCCCTTGAAGTGAGCGGTTGAGAGGTCTAGCTCTACGAGCGCGACCGTCGATGACACCTGACCGCTTAGCTTTGCGGCCTCGAACGAGTGACCCATGTTCTTGCCACCCACCGTGTCGAACACGACATCAAAACCAACGCCATCGGTGTGCCGGGCGACGTAGTCCGCTGTCTTCTCGGTCGTAAAATCAATCGGACGCGCGCCGAATTCGGTCATTAGTGCCAGTTGCGTATCGCCCCTGACGGTGGCGGACACGCTGGCGCCGAAGTGCTTCGCTAGCTGCACAGCCACGTGTCCTACGCCACCGGTGCCGCCCTGGATCAGCACCCGTTGGCCTTCAGTGACGCCAGCGCGGGTCAGCCCTTCATGGGCTGTGATGCCGACCAGTGGCAGCGCGGCTGCCTCTCGCATCGACAGGGTTTGGGGTTTGTGCGCCACGAGGCGTGCATCCGCGACGATGTACTCTGCCAAAGCACCTTGCAGTTCCAACAGGCCACCGGCGCAGCCGTAGACCTCATCGCCAATGGCGAACCGAGAGACCCCCTCACCCACTTCCTCGACGACGCCAGCGAAGTCCATGCCAAGCACGGCAGGCAATGCCGGCGAAAGTGGCAGATCAGCGCCCATGTTCCGGATCATCGTATCGACGGTGTTGACGCTGGTGGCTGCTACTCTGATCGCGACGTGACCTGCTTTCACCTCGGGATCGGGAAGGTCCGCGGCCTCGAACACCGAGTTGGCGCCATAGGTCCTCAGTATCATCGCTTTCATCGGGTGTTCCTTGGGTCATGGTGCTGGCGAGTGCGCGTCAGTCGCACTCTCGCAGGTGCCGGTACGGCGTCATGCTCGGAGGATCGAGTCCGCATTCAACGTTTCGGCGCTGCCCGCCGAGAGCCTTGAGCGTCCAGGACATCACGATAGTATGAGGCTTGAGCAGTAAACATGGGGTGGCGAGTCAATCAGTATTCGGGTATCGAATATAATGCGGCGAGCAGAAGCGCCGCTTCTAGCGGTAGGAAGGCGAGACTGCCTCGATGCGGTGGTGCCTTTGGGATCTGGGGCCTCTTCGGTCTCGCCATGAAGGGTTTTTCGCTCTTACTTCGTATAACGAATTGTGGGCGGTCAGCGATCTCTTCCCTGACCATGGCAGGAAGTGCGCAAGCGTAAGGGCTTGTGCGGTCAGCACCGGGGTGCCCTTCGATTACGTGGGGGAGCGCTAGCGCTCCCCCCGCGTGTCGAGAGAGATCATGTGGCCCCGCGGCATAGCGATCCCCAAATGACATACGGATCCCGTTGGGCTAGGGTCGCAAGACCATCGCTAGCGGAGAGCTACCATGTCGCACGCAGGCCCAGGGAGGGGCTGGTGTTCATCCCTCCTTTTGTCCTTCGTACTCTCAGTCGTGGCGCCGCGCGCGTTCGGCGCCTTGCCCGCTGAGCTACCCCTTAGCGACCTGCTGCCGATCAACGGCGCTGACGGCTCGCAAGGGTTTCTTTTCCGGGGCTCCACTGCTTTCGGTCACCTCGCCAACAACTCCGCAGTTGCGCCAGCAGGAGACGTCAATAACGACGGCGTCGACGACTTCGTGGTTGGCGCATCGTCGGAGGCGGGTGTCTACGTGGTGTTCGGGCGCGCCGACGGCTTCGCGCCGGAGGTATCGGCCCGCAGCCTCCTGCCCCCTGAGGGCGACGGGAGCCGAGGCTTCCTCGTTGCCGAGACGGCGCCGAGTGCACGCTTGGGCGAGGCGGTGGCCGGCGCCGATTTGAACGGTGATGGGATTAGCGACGTCGTCATCCTCGACTCCAGCGTAGGCGAGAACGATCGTGGCGCGGTCTACGTGATTTACGGCCGCGACACGCCCGCTGGCGACAGATTCCCGCCCATCATCGGTGAGATCGATCTGCTGCCGGAGAATGGCGGCGATGGCAGCGCTGGCTTTGTGCTGACGCCCAGTCCGGACGTTCCCGCCCGTCATGCGCTCGGTGTTGGCGATCTCAATGGCGACGGGCTCGATGATCTGGCTATCGATGGCCGCTACGTGGTCTACGGCCGCAATGGCAACGCGGGCGACGACTTCCCCGCCGAGTTCATGCTGGACGCCCTGTTTCCCGCCAGCGGCGGCGATGGCTCGCGCGGCTTCGTGATCTTGCCGCCGGGCGAGGAGACCTTCTTCGGCTCAAGCATCGTCAACATGGCCGGTGACTACAACCACGACGGCATCGACGATCTGCTGATCGGCAGCCAGCAAGGCACGCCTTTCAACCGCCAGGAGGCGGGCTTCGTCTATCTCCTGTACGGTAGCGCCGATCCCCCGCCCGCGTTCCCGCCCCTGTTTCAACTATCGAGCCTCTTCGCTGCGGGCGGTGGCGACGGCAGCGCCGGCGTGGTGTTCATCGGTGCTGATGCGGACGACAGGGCCGCCATTGTTAGCCATACGGATGATATCAACGGCGACGGCATCGACGATATGATCATCGGGGCGCCGGGCGGCAGCATCGGCCGGCGGACGCCGGGTAGTGGCGAGGCCTACGTGGTCTACGGTCGCGATGGCCTAGGCCTGAACCCGTTTCAGGCTGAGGAGCGCCTTGAGACGATCCGCCAGCCGGGGCCGAACGGTGAACGCCTTGGTTTCTCCATCGTCGGCATCTCTGCCGGCGACTTCGCCGGCATCGCTAGCCGTGGCGGTGATCTCAATGGCGACGGCCTCGGTGATGTGAGCCTCGGCTCTTTCCGTGCCGGAAACTTAGGCGAGGGTGGTGAGGTGTATCTCATCTACGGTCGCGATACGGGCCTGGTGGGCGAATTCCCGTCGGTCTTCCGCACGCGCGGCCTTACGGAAGCCCAAGGTGGCAACGGTGAACAGGGCGTGGTCTTCGTGGCCGTGCGCGCCGAGGACGATGCGGGATTCTCGATTGGCCTTGGTGATGTCAACGGGGACGGCGTCGAGGACTTTGCTATCGCCGCCCCCGGCCTTGAGCGCGAGGAACCTTTCCAGCAGTCACCAGGTGCGGTCTTTGTCATCTACGGCCAAGCGCAGGAGGGCGCGAGATGAATTGGATCGATAGCTTCGGCGGACAAGGTCAGCGCTCGCTCTTGGCGGTGCTCGTGCTGCTCTTCGCCTGTACCTTCGCGTATGCCGAGAGCTTCCCAGCTGAGATCGACCTGCAGTCCCTGCGCCCGCAGAACGGCGGTGATGGCAGCGTCGGCTTTTTCATCCGCGGGATTGCCCTAGACGACGACACTGGCAACGCCGTGGACATCATCGGCGACTTCAATGGAGACGGCATCGATGACATGCTCATCGGCGCCGTGGAGGTGGATGTCGGTGCGGCCGAGGACGCCGGTGGGGCGTACCTTTTGTTCGGTCGCCCTGGGGGATTCCCGCCCGAGGTGTTTCTGTCCGATCTGTTGCCGCCCACCGGCGATGGCAGCGAGGGTGTGGTGCTGCTCGGCGCCGCAGGGGACGACGAGGCGGGCGTTAGCGTCCGCGCAGCGGGTGATGTGAATGGTGACGGGCTCATGGATGTCCTGGTTGGCGCACCCAACGCGTCCTCGCCGAACCGCTTCGAAGCCGGCGTTGCGTACCTCGTTTTCGGGGCTATGGAGAGTCCTCCAATCCTGCGCTTCGCCGACCTGTCACCCCCGAGAGGTGACGGCTCGCGTGGCGTCGTGCTGCGCGGCGTGGAGACAGACAGTCGAGCGGGCGACTGGGTGTCAGGTGTCGGTGACGTAAACGGCGACGGCGTGGGGGATCTGATCGTCGGCGCCAGCCAGGACGACAGAGTCGACAACCAGGCCGGCGCGTCCTACCTGGTGCTGGGCCGATCGACGCCCTTTCCGCCCACCTTTGATCTTGCTTCCCTATTGCCCGCGGCGGGTGGCGATGGCCGCGAGGGTTTGGTCGTACTAGGCGTCAACGCCCTGGACCGGGCGGGTATCGTCAGCGGGGGCTTCGATGTGAACCAGGACGGGCTCTCGGACTTCGCCGTGGGTGCTGGCGGCAGCGACGGTGGCGGTGCGCCCGACGCGGGGGCGGGCAGCATCTACCTCGTCTACGGTTCCGATACGGGCTTCTCGGCGCTCATCAGCGCGCGTCGACTGTTACCGCAGTTCGGTGGGGACGGCAGCGTGGGCGCGGTGTTTGAGGGAATCAACAGCGACGATAACCTCGCCACCAGCGCAGCGGCAGGTGATCTGAACGGGGACGGGCTCGAGGATCTTGTGATGGTGTCCGGTGGTGCTGAGTTAGGGGCTGGGGAAGCGTACGTCGTGCTCGGCCGACAGGTGCCGCTTGGTCCCCTGTTTGAACTACAGGATCTGTTGCCTGCGAACGGCACCCTAATCAAGGGCGAGTTCGAGCTGGAGGTGGGCGGTATCCCTGATGGTGGGAGTGACCTCAACGGCGATGGCCTGGACGACATCGTGTTGCCTGGGCGCAGCGACGCCGCGTACCTTGTGTTCGGTCGTCCGTCCTACCCCGTGAACTTCCGCATCGGCAGCTTCCTCGCTAGCGAGGGAGGGGATGGCAGCCGGGGCGTTGTATTGCGTGGTGCGAACGGTAGCGACGATGCGGTCGCGATTGCCACCGGCGGCGACGTCAATGGCGATGGTGTAGACGATGTGCTCATCGGCGCACGTGACTTTGACAGCGATCGCGGTGGGGCGTACGTGCTGTACGGCATGAGAACCAGCCGATCAGTACCTGGGCCCTTTGGAAAACGGCGTCGCCGTGTTCGCGCAGACTGAGCAGATGCACTAACCTTACGTGAGAGGACGGGTCACTATGCATAGTGACCCGACCTCATCGCCGTTGAACGGAGCGCTACCTAGCCCGTAGGTAGGACAACTGGGTTCATGGCGCCGGATCCAAAGGAAACAGCACCAACGCCGTGCGAGCAGCCACCTCCACCGTCTGGCCCGTGAGATAGGACTCACCCTCGGCGTCCACACTATCGAAGCTTACCGTTAGTAGAGCCGGTTCATCGGTCTCATTGATTAGGGTCTCTAAGCGTTCCGCCTGCGTACGGAACCGCCCGCTAGCCCGTACCACCGACACGTCCTCTAGCGCGATTGGCAACTCCGTGGAGTAACTGCTGAAGACAAGCCAGGCAGCACTGGACATCTTCTCCGCTCGTAGGTAGGCAGTTTGCGTGGTCGACGGCACCGGCAAGAAGCGATGTGGCTGCTCGGTCATCGGCGCTGCCGTCTCCGCGTCCCACAGCTCAGGGGCGGCGTAAGCTTGTATGCCGCTTAGCGATTGACCCCGCCAATCCACGCGAAAAGCCTCGCCGATTTCAAGCGGGCCGACGTCTGCTATCAGAAACACAAAGTCGAGCGCATCACTGCCGAGCCAGCGCAAGTTCAGCTGGCCATTGCTGTCGTCGGACCAGTACGTTTGGGCGTGCGGTTCCGGCGACGGCGTCCAGCCCTCGACGTCTCTATCGAAGCTGCCGTTGGCCAAGCGCTCATTCCCTGGACCGGTCTCGATGAAGGTAGGCAACCGAACATCGCAGATAGTACTGGTGGTGTCGAGTCCACTGAACGATACCCAGTCCCCAAGCTCCAGCACACTCAGATCGAAGTCGAAGCCATCAACATCCTGCAACACCACGGCTGGACCGTACGGGCTGCAGTACGCGTTACGCGCGAGTTGCCCGAGCTTGCTCACGTCGAACAGCGGGTCGAGGGAGAAGATGGTGATACTCGCTTCCGCGCCAGCACTCAGGAAGGTGTTGCCCTCGATACTCAGGCCCTTGTTGGTCACGGGGTCGGCTTCCTCGTCGTAGACGAAGTCCAGCGCCGCCCTACGCGTGTCGACCACGAGATTATCACGCACGTTGATTGTCAGCGCGTTGTGCAGCTTGATTCCCGAGTATCCTCCTCGAACGATGGTATTGCCGATGACATCGATCGCGCGCGAGTTATCGTCGATGTAGATCCCATGGTCGAGCACGAGGTCAGCGTCGAAGCCGCCCGCTCGGTCGCCGCGTGCGTCGCGGATCAGCCCTTAGCGAGTTGCTGTTGTCGATCCGTAGGGGTGGGCTCGGGTAAGCTAGGAGCTCACCGTGGAGCAACGCCGTCACAGAGTCGTTTACAAGGCAGACGCTAGTGTCCAAACACCTCCGCCACCCCGGGCCGTTTTTGATCCGTAGGGTGCGTTTGATCGACACCCTAGAAGGCGTAGATGACAAGGTTGATCTCGTCGTCGACAGGGAAGGCGTGAGGATCGCTGATGGACCCGTCGACGGAGCTCAAGTCTTGGAGGGAGACGGACTTTGGGCGCTCCCTGGCCTGGTGGACCTGCAGGTGCACTTTCGCCAGCCCGGGTTCGAGTACAAGGAGACGATCGCCGCGGGCAGTCGCGCTGCGTTTGCAGGTGGAGTGACCTCGGTGATCGTCATGCCTAACACCAACCCCGCGTTGGATACGCCAGATCGCGTACGCTTCGAGAGCGAGGAGAGTGAGCGCGTTGGAGGCGCGCGGGTGTTGGTAGCTGCCGCGGTGACGCGAGGCCTCAACGGGGAAGATCTGACGGATCACGGTGCACTGGCGAAGGCGGGCGCCGTGGCGGTGACCGACGATGGCTTGCCGGTGATGGACGATGGGGTGATGGAGCACTCACTGCGTGCTTGTGCGACTCACGATCTGCTCTTCATGCAGCACGCCGAGGATCTTTCCCTGACGCATCATGCGCCGATGACGGAGTCGGAGGTATCGCGGGCGATCGGCGTCAAGGGCCAGCCAGCTGATGCGGAAGGCGTGATGGTCGAGCGGGATGTGGCACTAGCGGAGCGCACGGGCGCTCGCTACCACGTGTTGCACACCACCACCGCGCGCAGCCTGGTGGCGATTCGCGCCGCCAAGGCCAAGGGCTTGCCGGTGAGCTGCGAGGTCTCGCCACACCACATCTTGCTCACCTACGAGGCGTGCCGCGGCGCGGATCCCAACACGAAGATGAACCCGCCGCTGCGCTCGGAGGATGACCGGCGGGCGCTCATCGAAGCACTCGTCGATGGGACGGCCAATGCGGTCGCCACGGACCACGCACCCCACAGCGATGAAGAGAAAGCTAAGGGCTTCACGGAGGCGCCCTTCGGTGTGGTCGGCTTAGAGACGGCGTTGGCCGCCGTGCTGAGCTTCGTTCACGACGGTACGCTGAGCGAACGCAGGGCGGTTGAGCTGTTGACATCCGGCCCGGCTCAGGTGCTTCGCCGGCGCGATATCGGCACCGTGCTCGGTGAGCGTGCTAATGCAGACCTTTGCTTGGTCGATCCCCATCGCGAGTGGACGGTCAGCCGCGAGTCCTTGCACGGCAAATCGAAGAATTCCGCATTTCTAGGCCGCACCTTCCGGGGTAAGGTGGTGGGCACGTTCTTTGGTGGCGAGCTGCGCTTCGACGACAGGTAGCGGCAGGCGCGCGCACCGAGGCGCTAGGTGCTCTGCGAGGGGTCGCTGATCGAGGCGCGGTCGATTGCGGGGCGCTACTCCACCACCGGCTGCTGCTGCGTGACGCAGTGGACCATGCCGCCGTACAGATACAAGTTCCGAACGTCTACGCCGATGACCTCACGATTCGGGTAGGCGGACTGCAAGATGTCGCGGGCCACGGCGTCGTTCGGGTCGCCGTAGGTTGGCATGAGCACCACCGAGTTGGCGGTGTAGAAGTTGACGTACGAGCCCTTGAAGCCGAGGTCGTAGCCCCACTCGGTGATGACGTCATTCGCGCTCAGCGGTAGCTGCACGATGCGATAAGGCTCGCCCTCAGCGTCCGTTGCTGCCAACAGGCGCACGGCGTCTTCGGCGGTGAGTCCGTAGTACACGAGATCTGCGGCTTTCATTGTGACGATCGTGTGAGGATCGGCGAAGCGGGCTAGGCCGTCGATGTGCGTGTCCGTAATGTCCACTTGCCCGCCCGCTTGTCCATCCAGCCAGATGAAGTTACGGATGCCGAAGGCCTCGCTCAGTGCGGCTTCCACATCGGTCTGGGTCAAGGTTGGGTTGCGATCGGGTTCGAGGATGGAGCTGCGCGTGGCCATCAGCGTGCCGCGCCCGTCCACTTCAATTGCGCCGCCTTCGAGCACGACTTCGGAGAGATCGACCCGAGGAATCCCCAGCGAGGACGCCACGGTAATGGGCACCACGTCGTCTAGGCGGAAGGGCGCGTCCAGGCCCCAACCGTTGAAGCCCCAGTCGGTGGCTTGCAGCTGGTCATCGGTATCGTTAAACACGAAGAGGGGGCCGTTGTCCCGCACCCAGGTGTCGTTGGTCTTTGCGATCAGAAAATCGATCTGGGAGAGCGGGATACCCGCCTCGCGCAAGCGCCGCAGGATTCGACGCTTCTCGCGCTGGTCGTAGGCGATAATTCTCACCCGCTCGCTGGTGACCAGGGCCGCTGTCATCTCGATCCAGGTCGATTCGATCCGGTTTCGATACACGCGGCCGTACTGGTAGTGGTGGGGCCACTGCAACCAGGTGGCTTCGTGCGGCGCGCTCTCGTCGGGGAGAAAGCCGGCGGCATGGGCGGGCAGCATCGGCACGGCGAGCGCGCTAATCAGCGCAAGGGCGGTGGCGCAGCAACCGGCGGCGCGCCGGGCAAGCCTGCGGCGTGCTAAGCGGGTGTGTTTCATCGTGTTCTCGAGACGTGTCCCTCAATGCGCTCAGTGTACCTGCGGACCTCGAAGATCGGGAGAGAGGAAGCAGATGGTGTTCGAGCGGCCTGGTGGTGAGGTGCGTTGAGCAGAGCCGCTTCAGGCATTGACGCACTTAGCAATGGTCGCGCAGCATGCGCCCATGCTTACCTTCGCCGAATCTCAGGAGCGCCTCGCGGCGCTCGACGCGGGCACGCGCGCCTTGCGCACGCAGAAGATCCCGCTGGCGGATGCCCTAGGGCGTGTGCTCAGCGCGGATGTCGCCATCGACCAAGATCAGCCCGGTTTTGACCGAGCCACCATGGACGGCTTCGCCGTGGTGCCCGACGGTGGATCGACCTACCGCATCGTCGGGACCTTGCTCGCCGGGCAGATGTTCGACAGCGAACTCACGCCCGGCAGCGGGGTGCGTATTATGACGGGTGCGCCTGCGCCCGCGGACACGACGGTCGTACCGATCGAGAGCGCTGAGGGTTTTACCGAAGGCGATGCAAAGGTCGAGCTGAGCGAGCCACCGCCGCCGCGTAAGCACATCGCCTGGCGCGGCGAGGACGCGCGTCAGGGAGACGTACTGGTTGCCCGTGGCACGCGACTCGCGCCCGCGCATCTGAGCGTCGCCGCAATGGCTGGGGCCAATGCCGTCGAGGTGTTCCAACGCCCACGAATCGGCGTGGTGACCACCGGCGACGAGGTCGGCGGCGCGGGCGCCGCCGGCATCCGCGACAGCAATGGCCCGCTGCTCGACGGGATCATGGCCGCGATCGGAGCGAGCGTCGAGCGCCGCCACGCGCGCGACGACAGCGATGCGCTAGAGGCGGCGCTCCGCAGCGCGGCCGAGGCCACCGACGTGGTGGTCACCACCGGTGGGGTGAGTATGGGGACCCACGATCTTGTCCCGCAGACCTTGAGTGCACTCGGCTTCGAGACCGTCTTCCACCGCGTTCAGGTGCAACCGGGTAAGCCCGTGCTGGTTGCCCAACGCACGGACGGCTCGCTCTTCGTGGGCCTGCCCGGAAACCCTGTGAGCGTTCTCGCCACGGCGCATCTGTTCCTACTGCCGGCGATCGGTAGCCTGCTCGGCGGCTGGCGCCCCACCTCGCTCGAACTGCCCATGAGCGAGGATTGGGTGCATCGTGGCAAACGGCACCTGTTTCTGCCCGCACGCATCGAAGACCGAGGGGTCAGGCCAATGCGGTGGAACGGGAGCGGAGACCTGATCGCCGCGGCGGCTGCCGACGGTCTCGTCGAGTTTCCTGTCGGCGCCACTCTGCGCGCTGGCGACCCGGTGCGCTTCATGCCGTACCTCGGTCATGCGCTGCAGGAGCGCGCGATCCTACCGGAGCGTTCACGATGAGCGAGCAGCAGGCGACCAAGGCACGAATCGGCGTCGTCACCGTGTCCGACCGCGCCAGCCGCGGCGAGTACGAGGATCTCGGCGGTCCCGCGATCCATGCGACCTTCGAGGAGTACCTAACCAGTCCCTGGGAGGCCGTGGCGCGCGTGATCCCGGACGAGCAGGCAGTGATCGAGCAGACACTTAGGGCACTCATTGACGATGAAGGCTGCGACCTTGTCGTCACCACGGGGGGAACGGGCCCCGCACTTCGCGATGTCACGCCCGAGGCCACCGATGCTGTCGTCGAGAAGCCGATGCCGGGCTTTGGCGAACTCATGCGCCAGGTGAGCCTCCAGTATGTGCCCACGGCAATCCTGTCGCGGCAGACGGCTGGTATTCGAGGTAAGGCGCTGATCGTGAACTTGCCTGGCAAGCCGAGTGCCATCCGCCAGTGCCTCGATGCGGTGTTCCCGGCGATCCCCTATTGCCTAGACCTCACCGGGGCTGCCCGCTTAGACGCCGATGCCGAGGTGATCTCCGTCTTCCGCCCTAAGAAGAAGTGATGGAACCATGTTGGCGAACGGACCACTGCCGAGAGGGCGCCGGCGGAGCGCGGGCGCCTCGACTTCCGTGTCAGTTTCGGCTGACCGCCGGCATCTAGGCGCAGATGAGCTGCGTGGAACACCCCGGTTCGGGGCTCGTCACCTCTATCGCGAACGTAGGTTTACTTCTGCGTTCGTTGAGGGAACCCCTACGGCTGCGCCCCCTCGTGCTGAGCGCGACCCGGTAGCTCGGCGTAGAACCCGCCGCCGTCAGCCTCAGGAAGTGGATGGAATCGGGTGATCAGTCCCTGCCTCCTCGCTTGCAGTAGTTGCTGGCCGACCGGGAGGAAGAGCGTCTCACCGCTGGTAGCGGTTGCCGGATCGATGCGGATCACCACGCTCGTTAACGCTTCTGGCTGTCGCTGTTCCAGCATCTGGGTGATGGCCGCGCGCGCGGTCAATAGGGGGACACCTCGCAAGTCGAGCGTGTGCTCGCCGTTCGCGAGGTTGCCGACAAGCGCACGCACAGTCTCGTGATCAAACATTGGCATGGCGGAGGTTCTTGCTAGGTCCAAAACGTTACGTTATAACATTACATACCGCGCGGTGTATCCACGGCTCAGGCGCAGCTGCGAAGGCCGGTCACCGCGGCGGGCGAATCTCTTCAGCTGCGCCGGGAGGTTAACGGGCAGCTTGATACGCCCAACAACCTTCGCACAGAGCGCTGCGGGCGCTCGGATTACTGTACGGGCGTTGGTCCCGTCGTCAAGGACGGGGCGCGCACCCGATCCCACGTGGTTCTGGCTGAACGGGCTTTCCTCGGCATCTGCGCAAGCTGATGCGGTCTGAATTCGCCCAATCCTGACCGCCCGCGGCACCTGATCTTCGTAGGCCACAGGTGAGGACTTGATCCCTTGAACCAGCAACCCAGCTCCAACGACGCTCGCCTTCCCGTTACCGTGCTGTCGGGGTTTCTTGGCGCCGGCAAGACCACGGTGCTCAACCAGGTGCTAAACAACCGCGAAGGGCGTCGCGTCGCGGTTATCGTGAATGACATGAGCGAGGTCAACATCGATGCCGCGCTCGTCGAACGCGGCGGTGCTGAGCTCTCGCGGACAGATGAGAAGCTGGTTGAGATGTCGAACGGGTGCATCTGCTGCACCCTGCGCGATGACCTGCTCGTCGAGGTCTCGCGCCTTGCCAAGGAGGGGCGCTTCGACTACCTACTCATCGAGTCTACGGGAATCTCCGAGCCCATCCCCGTGGCACAGACCTTCACCTTCGAGGACGAGGACGGGGTAAGCCTAAGCCATGTCTCACGCCTCGACACGATGGTCACGGTCGTAGATGCGGCGAGCTTCCTGAGAGACTACAACGCTGCCGATGCTCTGAAGGATCGGGGCGAGTCTCTCGGTGAGGAGGATGAGCGCACGGTTACGGACCTGCTCATCGATCAGATCGAGTTTGCCGATGTCATCGTGTTGAACAAGCTCGACCTGGTGACCGACGATCAGGCCCTCGAGGTGCAGGCCATCATCAAGGCGCTGAACCCTGGCGCGAAGGTCCTGCCGGCGACGCAAGGCCGAGTGCCTCTAGAAAGCGTGCTCGACACGGGCCTGTTCGACTACGACAAGGCAGCAAGCTCGGCGGGATGGATTCGCGAGCTGCAGGGTGAGCATGTGCCAGAGACCGAGGAGTACGGCATCTCCAGCTTCACCTATCGAAAATCAAAGCCTTTCGACGCCGAGAAGCTCGCTACTTTCCTAGCGGACGAGAGCAACTGGCTGGGCGTGCTTCGCTCAAAGGGGTTCTTTTGGGTAGCGGCCGACCATCGAGTTGCCTACGAGTGGGCGCAAGCGGGTGGTGTCAACAACGTGAACGCTGCTGGAATGTGGTGGGCCGCGGTGCCACGTGAGCACTGGAACCAACCCGACGGTCAACGACCTGACCAGCAGCCGACCTGGCATCCTCGCTTCGGCGATCGGTCTCAGCTGCTCGTTTTTATCGGTCAGAAGATGGACGAGGAGGCGATGCGGGCTGGCCTGGACGCATGCCTGCTCGACGAGCGCCTCGCCGCTGCTGAGAGCTCGGCCTGGACGGCACTTTCGAATCCGTTTCCCGAGCTTCGCATGGGTAACGCAACCTAATGACGGGCAGGGGATGTAAAGCTACGGGTTGCGTACGATCGAGTGTTTAGCGTCGAGCGCAGTCGCCTGCCCCCCTCCACCGCCCCGGCGCCCATTCAACGGTTCGGTTCTGGCGAGACGGTATTTGGTAGCGCGCGCGAGGTCGCAGCGCGCGTAATCGAGGAGGGCAGCGCACCCCAAAAGCGCATAACTGACTCCCTCGCCGATCAGGTTCGGGAGTGCACCTATGAGGGCGACAAGCGCCGGCGCTACGTGGCGGCCGGTGCGAGTTACCTCAAGCGAAAGCGCCCCCGTTTGCAGCGGTGCTACGACGTCGTCGTGATAGGGGCTGGCGTGCATACGGCGAGCTTTCTGCACACCCTCAAGCGGGCTCACCCGCACCTGAGCGTATTGGGCGTCGAAAGGACGGCAACGATCTGCGCCACCTTTAGGATAAGGATATCGATGCAGTGGATGGTGCTTATGACGTGGTGAGTGCGCACCAGACCGAAAGGGCTCGCAGTGTCGTCCTAGCGAACGGGCTTGGCCCTCGGGAGGCGTGATCGAGTTCTTCTGGGATGGGGAGGCGCCCGTTGCGCTATCGGTGGAGCGTTGGCAAGACACGAGGGCGCGTATCCGCTGCGTTGGGGAGCGATTGGTGTCGGTGTTGCCTAAGGCGAATTCTTTGGAGCTGATGGCGGGTGAGGAGCGACTGGAGTGCGTTTGGTGTTCGACTGCACTGGCCGATCGAATGCATTGAGTGCGAAACTCCCGAAACGCGAACACGAGTTCATCCACGGGGATATCGCGCTTTGTGGCGGCCAGTGGAACGCCGAGCTAGAGCACTTCGTCGCGCTGCCAGGAACCCTCAGCAAGCGGAGGCTCGCGTGCAGGCTGAAGGGAGAGCGCATCTTCTTTCTGGGCAGTGCCGCGCCCTTGGAGGAGTTGATAGACAATCGTGAGGCCAGAAACGGCGCCTTCCGATACCAGGAGCAGCGAGTGAGCCTCACCAACAGCAAGTGGTCGTTGGAGCATACATTGCCGCGCACAGTAGCGTTCGCGGAGCGGTTTACCGCCTTTAGCCATCTAGCGGGCAGATCGCGCAACGCGCCCGATAGATCACCCGATTGCTCGCGCTGACGCTGGTCTGCATGGGCCGTGCCATGGTGATGATCGCCGTATGATGGTGATGATCCGATCGGCAGTCATCCGATCGTTCCGTGCGCCTCCGTGCCGCCGCCTGTAGAGTGCTGGGTCGGCGGGGCTTTCCTTGGGCCTCCGCGCTGAGCGCAGATCACCCTCGCGCAATGGGACACTCGATGGAAGGCCAGTCCAAATCCTTGCTACTGGTGTTAGAGGAGTGCCGGCCCACGCTCAAGCGATTCCTGCATCAGCGCTTGGGGTGCGATGAGGCCGCGGAAGACGTGCTTCAGGCCCTGTCCGAGCGTCTCCTGGGACGGGCGAGCGCGGAGCGTGTCGACAACCCTCAAGCCTACGTTTTTCGAGCAGCAGCGCACGCGGCACACTCCCACGCGCGTGGGGCAGACAGGCGTGCCCACTACGAGTCGACGGCCAATGCGCTCGAGGAGCAGGCCGATTGGCGGGACCCTGAGCGGGAAGCACTTGCAGAGGAGGCACTAGCGTCGGTTCAAGAGGCGCTCGGGGAGCTACCTCTGCTCACGCAACGTGTGTTTATCGCCTTCAGGGTCAACGGTGAAGCGCAGCGTGCCATCGCGCAGCGCTACGGCGTCAGTCTGTCGACCGTCGAAAAGCATCTGGCCAAGGCATCCATCCACTGCCGCCGCCGACTTAAGGAGCGGGGTCTCACGGGAGACGCGGGTCGTGTGCGCCGTGGAGGTGAACGCAAGGGAAGGAAAGGCAGCCGACCATGACGGAACCTGGTGATGCCCACCGCGATGCGGCGCCGCCGGAAGCTTTGGTAGAGGCCGCTTTGCAAGTGCTGATTGCTACGCAAGGGCTTGCGCCAACGCAACGCTTGCAACAGCTGTATGACTGGCGATGCCAATCACCGAATCACGCGGCGGCGCTTCGTGAAGCCGAAGCGACATGGAAGCTGCTCGGCCGTGTGCCCGACGAGCCGCTCGGCACGCTCGGCCGTGCCAGGCTCGCCACCGAAGCCGCGCTCGCCAGCGTGAGGGATTATCCGGTACGGGTCGCTGTCGGCATGTGCCTTGTCGCTGGCCTGGTGCTCATCCCCCTTCTCAGCGATGTCGATTCGCGCGCTGGTCTAACAGTGGATTTGTACGAACGGTACCTGACGTATGGCAACGTTGCAGTCGAGCGCATGACCACGGCCCACCGAGAGCAGCGTGAAGTAGCGCTGCCAGGGGGCGCGACACTCTGGCTGAACTGGAACTCCGAAGTCCTGATCGGTCAGCTTGACGATGTTGTCCATGTCGATGTTCGGTTGGGCGATGCGCTGTTCTCGATCCCGAAGACCCAACGCTTGGCTGTGGTGGTGCATGCGGGGGAAGCGCTCGTACACCCCGAGCCGGGGGAGTTCGCCGTCCATTCGCACAGCCCTCGGGATGCCGTGTTCCAGGTCCGTCATGGCTCGATTCGAGTTACCGGCGCGCGCGAGCGAGCGCCGCAGCGCGTCGGCGCAGCGCAGCAGACCTTCCTCCTAGCAGGCAAGGCGCATAAGATCGCACGGGTAGACGTTGCGAGCATCGCGGCCTGGCAGAAGGGCAAGCTCGTGTTCGATGAGCGATCTCTCACCGTGGTGCTGCATGCGCTGAGTCACTACACCGATCGTAAGCTGAGCGTTGGCGCGATTGCTGAGGACCTTGCCGGGGTATCGGCTGTCTATCCGATCGATCGGGCTGAGTCGGTACTGCTCGAGCTAGCAGCCGCCTACGACTTGGAGCTCGTCGAACCGTCCGAAGATGAGTGGCTCGTACAATCCGCCGGCTTGCGCGAGTTCTGACCCTTCCTCGGTGGGGCTGCCGGCGTATTCGTCGATCGTCGAGGGCGGCGGCGCAACAGGGCTGGTGGGCAGACATGGCTAACCAAACCTTGAGTTGCCGCATCAGAGACTGGGGTGCAGCCACCGGATCTTAGCCATGCAAGAGCCCCAGACGCCGTGGATCGCGATGATGCCCACAGCCTCAGATGGCCCTAGGGTGGGACTCGTTCGTTGCCTCGCCGCCGTTGGCGAGGTCGTCTTCGTGCTGCTCGCACTCACGCTGCTGGCGCGCCTGCTGTTTTCCCTGTTGGGATTGACAGATGCCGATGCTTACCTATTCCCAGCGCAGGGCGAGGTGGATTTCCGCGGGGCCGCAAAGGCGGAGGCAAGTTGGCACGCCCTGCGCTACGGTTTGGCTTTACTGGTGGTGGTGCTCGTCGGTGGGATTCGGCGGCGGCGAAGCCTCGCGAGCTACGGCGTGACCCTCGGGACAAGCAGCCCGCTAGGACTGATTCAGTACGGTCTCGTGCTGTTCGCGGTTACCCACCCCCCGACGCTGTTGCTAAGCATGGCAGATCGGGCCTTCTCCCTCGGGCCGGGGCTCCCCTTCTGGCGCCTCATGGAGGAGGTGCCGTGGGATGGGGACTTTTGGCTCTTCATGGCCGTGTCGAGTTTCCTCGTGGTGCCATTGGTGGAGGAGTTCATGGCGCGTGGCTATCTCCTCGGTCGCCTGCGCGAGTCCTTCTCTGCGGGGGGCGCCCTGGTGGTGATGGGCGTTCTCTTCGCGGTCGCTCACACCCAGTATCACCGAGCCGACCTACTCTCCTTGGGCAGCCTGCTCACGCTGGTGTACGGCTCGGTGGTGTGGGGGTACGCGGTGTATCGAACCGGTTCGCTGATACCCCCGATGGTTGCCCACGCCTTGGTCAACATCCCGCTCGCCGAGGCGCTCGAGCCCTATCTCCTGGTGGCGTCAGTGGGCACGGTGCTCGTCCTTCGCAAGCAGATCGTTCAGAACGCTCGGTGTCTGACCCATTTGTTTGTAACCGCGCAAGACTGGGCGTACATCGCCGCTGTGTGCGTGCTACTGGTGGCGTTCGGGGCGACGCTGCGAGTACCCACGGCGCCCTACCTTTGGCTGCTAGGGTTCGTAGCGTTCTTCATCGTGAGCTTGCGAACTCCCTCGAAGTGGTCTTCGGCCGATCTTGCGCAGAACGCGAGCTAAGCGCCCTTCGTGCTCTTACCGGCCTACGTGCACTAGACTAAAGCCGACCTCTGATCGGAACGGATCATGAGTAACCCAAACGATACGGCACAGCGCAACTGGCAGCGCGTTCAGGACGTATTCTTCGACGCTCTCGAGCAACCGGAGCACCGGCGGCGCGAGTTCATCGCGCAGCGTTGTGGTGAGAACGATGGGCTTGCGCAAGAAGTCCTGTCCCTACTCGAAGCCCACGACAAGGGTGGCACGTTCCTAGAGGGCTTCGGCGAGGCGGCCGAGTCCCTGCTGGCGGACGGGTTGGTACGCGGCGATGCAGTCGGGCCCTTTCGCGTGCTCGAGACGATCGGCCGGGGCGGCATGGGCACCGTGTGGCTGGCCGAACGCACGGACGGGGAGTTCCAACAGCAGGTCGCGATCAAGCTCATCAAGCGCGGCATGGACACGGATGAGATTCTCGCGCGCTTCCTGCGTGAGCGACGCCTCCTCGCACAGCTAGAACATCCCAACATCGCCAGATTCCTGGACGGCGGTGTTACCGACGATGGCCTGCCATGGTTCGCGATGGAGTACGTGGAGGGCAAGCCGCTGATTGAGTACTGCGACGAGCAGGGCCTCGATACCGCGACGCGCCTGCACCTGCAGTGCAAGTTGTGCGACGCGGTGGAGCACGCCCATCGCAAGCTCATCGTGCACCGCGACCTGAAGCCATCCAACGTACTCGTCACCGCCGACGGCGAACCGAAGCTTCTCGACTTCGGCATCGCGAAATTGTGTGGAGCTGATGATGGCGATCAGCAGCTGACGCACTCGGGGGTGCGGGTCATGACACCCCTGTTCGCAGCGCCTGAGCAAGTGCTTGGCCAACCGGTCACCACCGCCACGGATGTATACGCCCTCGGGTTGATCCTTTACGAGTTGCTGGTAGGCGCTCTGCCCTATCCTCCTCAGCACCAGTCCGGCCCGACGCTGCTACGCGCGATCGTCGAGACCCCTGCTGAGCGACCATCGGTGCTCGCTCGACGGACGGATACCGGCGCGGCGCAGGAGACGACTCCGGCGCTTCGCCAGCGCCTGGTCAGGCGCCTGAAGGGCGACTTAGACCGCATTTGCCTGAAGGCCGTGCACAAGGAGCCAGCGCGTCGCTACGCCTCCGCGCAGGCGCTCGCAGATGACCTGGTGCGCTTCCGCAAGGGATACCCCGTGCTCGCGCGCCCGGACTCCTTGGCCTACCGAACGCGCAGATTCGTCGCCCGAAACAGAGTGGCCGTGGGCGCCGCTGCACTGGCGTTTATCTCTCTCTTAGGCGGCTTGATGGGCGCCGTCTGGCAGGCGCAGATCGCCTCCGCAGAAGCGGTTCGCGCCGAGCGGGTCAAGCGGTTGTTGATCGACATCTTCGAAGTGAATCGTCCAGGCGCGCAGGCCGGCACGGAGCTGACGGCCGCGGAGATTCTGGACACCGGGGCGGAGCGGGTCGCCGCGCAGTTGGCCGGCGAGCCTGACTTGCAGGCGGAACTGCTGCAGGTGGTGGGCACCCTGTACGAGAGCCTCGGCCGCCTGGACGATGCGCAGCGCCTCCTGCAGCGGTCCCTGGAGGTGATGGACGAGCTCGATGGCGATCCGCGCGAGCTGCGAGCGCAGGGCCTGCAGCACCTGGGTCGCGTGTATTTCGAGCGCGGCGAGCATGAGCGGTCAGAAGCACTGGGACGGCAGGCGCTTGCGCGCTTCGAAGCCCACTCGACGCGTGATCGCCCAGCCTACGCCAAGGCACTTGGCGATTTGGCCATCGCCCTGTCGGAGGCCTCGAAGTACGAAGCGGCGGACCCCCTTCACCGCCGTTCCCTCGCCATGTATCAGCGGCTCGATGGCGAGCGCAGCTTGAGTGCGGCTGGGGCGCTCCACGACCTGGCCCAGCATCTGAAGTGGCAGGGCCACTTCGACGAGGCGGAGCCTCTCTATCGACGGGCCTTGGAGATTAAGCTGGACGAGCTCGGTGAGCGCCATGAGAGCGTGGCGCTGACTCAGGGTAACCTAGGGGTAATGCTGGGTCAGCGTGGGGACTACGAGGAGGCGGAGCCCCTGCTAAGAGCTTCCTACGATATTGACCGCCGCATCCTCGGGCCAGAACATCCCACCACCGTGCTTCGGCTGAACAACTTGAGCATGTTCTACTACGTCACCGCCGACTACGTCACCGCCGAGCCGCTGATGCGCGAAGCGCTGGCGCACAACCGACGCCTCTTCGGTGCAGATAACGAGCGGGTGGCGACAAACCTGCACAATCTAGCCAACATCCTGGTGGAGACGGATCGCCGCGACGAGGCCTTGCCGGCGCATCGCGAAGCACTAGCCATTCGCCGCCGCGTCCTGGAGGCAGCGCATCCACGCATCGCCCAGTCTCTAAAGAGCCTCGGACGATTGGAACTTTCGTTTGGCCATGTCGAGGAAGCTGAGCGGATGCTCTCCGAGGCGCGCGAGATCGCCGACCAGAGCCTGTCACCCAGCCATCCGATCTACATTTCCGTTCTCATCGCTCACGGTGCCATGTCGCTCGCCGGTGCGGACCTCGCGGCAGCTGAGCGTACCTTAGGGCAGGCCGTTGCCCTTGGCGTACAGCACCTGGGGGCTGATAGCCGCGAGCTCGCCGAAGCGCGCAGCTTGCTGGGGCGCTGTCTGATCGCCTTGGAGCGCCGGGATCAAGCGCTGCCCTTGCTAAGGTCAGCCTTAGTGTCTTTGGATGTGCCCGCCCGTGCCCAGGACCCTCTACTGGCTGCAACCCGTAGCGCCATAGAGCAGATCACACCGGCCGAGCTGTAGGGGCAAAAGCGGGTGCGAGGCGATCGAGCGACCTTGCGCCATGCTCAGCTACCCACGACGTTAGGGGAGTATCCCCAGATCGTGATCCCGATCCAGCCATACGACCAAAGATAGCCGGTGAATGCGAACAGCAGCATCGAGGTGAAGCCAGCGTGAAGTCGGGACCAATCCGAACTGCTGCGATTGGTCAGGGCGGCTACCATGCCAAGCACGGCGCACAACATCGTGACCCAGCCGCCGTACTGCAGGGCAAGCGAGTAGATCGACGGTCCGCCGAGCGCAGCGATAGGATCGGCGCTCGCGCCGAGCATCAAGCCGGCGACGGCACCGCCCAGGGCTAGCACGCTCAGGAACGGCCAGAGCCATACACGCCAGCGGTTGCTCTCGCGCAACGCGCCAAGGGGATAGGCGATGACCCAGATGGCCGCGAACAGCAGCGCCGCGATGACCGCGATGACCACGGTGGCAAGGAAAGCCAAGCGGGCGAGTACGTCTAGGGCAGATACCTCTCGCAAGGTGTTGTTGAAGCCCGCGAAGGCTTCGAGCGCTCCCGATGGACCGTCGTAGAAGAGCAGTTCGGGCTTGGCGCGCCCCTCGCCGACAAACAGGCCGTCGCCGATGGGAAGGTAGCGCTTGCGCTCGCCGCCTAGCAGCGGTGTCATCTCGAGCGTGTCCCCCGCGGCTTCGATGCGCACGACGCCCGTGAGATCACTGATCAGCCGGGCGAACTCATTGCGCGGCGTGAAGGGGCGATAGAACCCAACGAAGCGCTCTAGGTTATCCGCATCCGCCGGCGACGGCGCCGCATCCGCGGGCGGATACTGCTTGTTGAGGTAGCTCGCCAGCAGCTTGCGTACTGCGCGGAAGGTCACGCCGTCGGGCGAGTTGATCATCATGGCAAGGCCCACCCCGGCGTCCTTGCGGTAGGCGTAGGTGCTGATGAAGCCGTCGATACCGCCGTCGTGGCCGCGGTACTCGACTTCGTCGAAGAAGTTCGCGTAGTTGCCGAGGCCGTAGCCGTGAGCCAGGCGCTGCTCGCCGGCCAGGGATGTGGTGGGCGTCTCGATTCGCTCGATGGCGGCGGCCGAGATGATCTGCTCACCGTCCACCTCGCCGCGTCGAATGAGCAGACGTGCCAGCTGACCGAGATCGCGCACCGACAGACTCAGGGAGCCCGACGCGCTGGCCCAGATGCGCGTGTAGGGGCTGGCGCTGCCATCTGGCCGGTAGCTGGTCGCGGTCGATTCCGCCGTCTCAGTCGACTGATCGAAGGTGGCCGTTTCGGCGCCGATGGGACCTAGTACCAGCGTCTGCGCCAACTCCTCGAAGCTGCGCCCGGTCACCTTCTCCAGCACGAAGCCCATGGAGGCGGGGCCCGAGTTGGCGTAGGACCCGTAGCGCCCGGGGCGCCAGCGGGAGGTGCGCGAGCGGGGATTGAAGCGCAGGCCCTGCTCGGTCGAGGGATTGGGGCCGAAGTCGCGATACTCGCTGATGTGGATGTCATCCCAGCCGGTCGTGTGCTCGAGCAGGTGGACCAGCCTGACCGGATTGTCGTCCTCCCAGCGATTGGTGAACTCGATCTCCGGCGCGAGCTCCCGCAGCGTCGCGTTGAGATCGAGCAGGCCATCCTCAGCGAGGCGAGCTGAGATCAGGCCCGTGATGCTCTTGGAGATGGAGCCGGCGCGAAACGGCGTATCTGGCGTGGCGGGCGTTAGCGACGCCTTGTCGGCGTAGCCAAAGCCCTCGGCCCACAGCAGGCCGTCCGCATTCACCAGGGCGGCGACCAGCCCTACGGCGCTCTCGCTTTCCTGTACGGTCTTGGCGATACGCTCGGTGAGTTCCTCGAGCGTGGTTGGCGCCTCAAAGGTCTCCTCGGGTATGTCCTGGGCGATGGCGCTGCCATAGGCCATCGCGCAGACCATCGTCAACACCCTAAGCCTCACCGCTAGCTGCATAGTCATTCCACCTCAAGATACCCGTGACGGGCAAGCGTGAGCAGCCTACACGAAGGACGCGTCATGCTTGCCAGGTATCGTCCGCTTAGCGCTATCATGCGCGGCCCTAGGTAAGGCAAGAGCTGTGCGTCGCAAGTGAAGTACCGCGCTGAGATGGACGGCCTGCGAGCCCTCGCCGTGGTGCCGGTCATCGCGTTTCACGCGGGCTGGAAAGCGGTGAGCGGGGGCTTTGCCGGCGTCGATGTGTTCTTCGTGATCAGCGGGTTCCTGATCACCACGATCTTGCTCGAGGATATCGAGCACGATCGCTTCAGCATCAGCCATTTCTACGAGCGACGGGCCCGGCGCATCCTGCCGGCCTTGATCGCCGTGCTCGCTGTCAGCGCCTTCGCCGCCTGGGTGATGATGCTGCCCCATGACTTTGTGCGCTTGGCCCGGGAGCTCATGGCCAACGCCACCTTCACCAGTAACGTGCACTACACGCTGAGCTGGGGTTACTTTCAGGCCTGGCGTCTCCCGCCAGTGTTCCTCAACACCTGGAGCCTCGCCGTGGAGGAGCAGTTCTACGTGCTGTTCCCTCTGCTGCTGCTCTTCTGCAAGGGCACGCCTGGCAAGCGCCTGTTCCTTTACTTCGCGGTACTGCTCGTCGTCTCCCTGGTCTGGGCGGAGGTATCTTCCCGCCTGTTTCCGCAGGCGGCGTACTACCTGCTGCCGAGCCGCGCGTGGGAGCTATTGACGGGAGCGCTCGTCGCGGTCTTTCTACGCGACGGGCTAGGCTCTGGGTACGTATCCAAGCGTACGAGCACGTTAGCAAGCACCTTGTCGATCACCGGGCTCGTGCTGATCTTCGTGTCCTTCTTCGCCATCGATGATCGTTTGCGCTATCCCTCGCTCGCGACCGTGCCGCCCGTGCTCGGCACGGCGTTATTAATCGTCTTCGCGCGCGCCGATCAGGTGTGGGCAAAGGCCTTGTCCGCACCGGCCGTCGTGTACACGGGAAAGATCTCCTACAGCCTGTACCTGTGGCACTTCCCGGTCCTTATCCTGCTGCGCTACGCCTTGGCGCCGCAGTACGATGCCTGGTTCATCGGCGCCTGCGGCGTGCTCATCACCGTGGTGCTCGCGGTGCTGACTTATCACCTCGTGGAGCAGCCGTTCAGGCGAAAGCGCCTCCTAGCGTCGCGTCGCGCCTTGCTAGCCACCTCCGCTGTCGCCCTCGTCGTGTGCGCAGCCATCGGCCTCGGCGGTCACCTAAAACGCTTGACCCCTTACTCGGTGCTCCGCCATCCGGGCCTCAACCACTTGCTTACCAGCCCAGGACTCCCGGGTGGGGTGGGGATTCGACGGTGCGCGGCCACCAACGCGCGCACCGAGTGCCGTCTCGTGTCGGGAGGCGAGGGCACCTCGACGGCGCCGCGTCGTGAGTTCCTTATCGTCGGCGATTCGCACATGGCAGATCTGATCAGCCCGCTCGCTCAGCTCTTTGCCGGCCAGGATCAGGTGGGCCTATCGGCCCGGGTGACCTACGCGTGCACCTTCATGCCCGCGACCTTTGAGAACTGGCGCGGCGCGTGCGGGAAGGCCCGCCAGCGGCTCGATGCCATCCAGCCAGAGCGGGCGACGGACGTGGTGTTCACGGTGAACTTTGTGAGGGCCATGAACCGGCGAACCCCGGCGGAACGGGTCGAGGAGCTCGGCTCGTTGCTGGAGATGGTCGACACCCTGGCCGCGCGCGGCGTCACGGTGCACCTGATCACCCATCGACAGGTTTACAACATCGAGCCGACCCGCGCCTTCGTCATGCCCGCGCTGACGGCCGAAACCTTGTCCGTGCCGCCGGAGCTGTTCGACTTCTACGACGCGTCTGAACGGCGAGGTGCGCGCGTCTACCGGCCAAAGGAGAGCTGGCCGCCGTTGGCGCCGCACCTGCTGTACAAGGATGCGGGGCACCTGTCGGTGGAGGGTGCCGGCGCGTTTTTGCGCTATGTGGGTATTCGATCGCTCGGCGATCTGACCCACTAGGGCGCACGTGGACCAGTCGCCGCCCGAACGCGAGCGCGTGATTCGATCAGGGCACGGCAAGCAACTCTATGCCTTGCTCCTCAACCATCCGATTGATCTTCGGCAGGCGATCGTTGATCAGCTGCTCGAGGGCCGCCACCTCCTCGTCGATCTGCGCCGAGACCTCCTTCCGGTACGCGACTCCCTGATCCGTTGGCCGGAAGTCACCGGCAGACTCATGGGTCGCCAGATACGCGAGGCGATTGTTTAGTTTGATTCCGAAGTTAAGCGGATCCTGAAAGGCCTCGTTGCGCGTCTCGTGCAGGTTGCTCTCGATCGTCGTGGCCTCCTCGCGCAAGGTGTTGATGGCCTCTTGTAGCGCCGCAGCACCGGGCTTGTCCTGCAGCTTCCCTTCGAGGTAGTCGAGATCCGCGCGCAGCGCGCGCACATCGATCACGGCCTGGTGGGCCTGGCTCAGCTTGTCCCTGACCTGGATCAGGAAATCGAACTGCGCCTGGAGGTCGGCTCGTGAGCTCTTCACGCGCGGGTCCTTGAGGATCTCGAACGCCTGCTCGCTGCTCGCACCGTTGACGCTCAACCTCGCGCGGTAGTTGCCAGGCACGGCCACGGGGCCCTTTGTGTTCGCCGAGTACAGAATGATTCCGTCGAAGGACAGGGCGTCGGGATAGCGCATGTCCCATACGAAGAGATTCGATCCGGACTCCACTTCCAGCTTCAGGTCCTCGTTATCCTCGTCCGAAGCATCGCTGGAGAAGCGCTTGATGAGTGTTCCGTCTGCTTCGAGGATCTCGAGGCTTACGATATCGCCCTCCTGCGGGTCTTCGGGGAGATTGAAGTACAGCATCACGCCTTCAGGGTGGTTCTCTCCTTCCAGCAGCGCGTCACGCTTGCCGCGGCCTTGGCGGCGCATGCGGTAGCTGGGCTTTGGCTGAAACAGGTGAACGCTCGCCTTTGCTGCCTCTTCGTTCAGCTGATGGAGCGGCGAGAGGTCATCGATGATCCAGAAGCCGCGGCCCTGGGTCGCCACGATGAGGTTGCGGTCGCGCACCTGCAGATCGGTGATGGGCACGTCGGGCAGGTTCAGTTGGAAGGACTGCCAGCTCGCCCCGTCGTCGAAGGACACGTACATGCCGTATTCGGTGCCCGCGTACAGCAGGCCCTCGCGCTGTGGATCGGCGCGTAGTACTCGAGTGAAGTGAAGAGGCTTGATACCGGCGGTGATCTTCTTCCAGCTCTTGCCGTAGTCTGTGGTCTTGTACAGGTAGGGCTTGAAGTCGCCGGTCTTGTAGAGCGTGCCTGCCGCGTAGGCACCGCCGGGTCTGAGGGGGTGGAGGTCGATGGAGTTCCACATCATTAGCCTGGGCGCGTCAGGAGGAGTCACGTCCTGCCATGTCTCACCGTCGTCGCGCGTGAGGTGAAGCAGGCCGTCGTCAGACCCCGTCCACAGCACGCCCGGTTCGTGCCGACTCTCCTCGGCGGTGAGGATCGTCGCGTAGTACTCCACACCGGTGTTGTCTTGGGTGATCGGCCCGCCGGAAGACACCAGCGTCTGCGCAATGGCGCGCGTGAGGTCCGGACTGATGGTCTGCCAGTCCTGCCCTTCTGTCCTCGACACGTGTACTCGATGTGAGAAGGCGTAGAGTCGCTCCGGGTCGTGCTGGGAGAAGAACGTCGGGTAGTTCCAGTTGAAGCGGTATTTCATCACTTCCACGCCGGAACCTGCCGGATTCAGCGGCCAGACGTTGATGGCGCGGCGCTGGCCGTTGGCGTGGTTGTAGCGGTTTAGGTATCCCTTGAAGGTGCCGCCGTACACGATGTCGTTATCGTTCGGATCGATCGCGTGGTAGGCGCTTTCGCCACCGGCGGTGATCTCCCAGTCTTGCTCCGTGATCGCGTTGCCGTTCGTGCGGTGGTAGATGCGAATGGCGGAGTTGTCCTGCTGGGCGCCGTAGATGCGGTAGGGGAAGTGATCGTCGGTGGCGATGCGGTAGAACTGGGCCGTGGGTTGGTTGTGGTAAGTGGACCAGCTCTGCGCGCCATCGGTGGAGACCTGTGCACCGCCATCGTCGGCGATGATCATGCGCTGGTTGTCGTTCGGGTCGATCCAGAGGTCGTGGTGGTCGCCGTGGGGGGCGCGGTGCAGGGTGAAGGTCTTGCCGCCGTCTTCGGACACGGCGTAGGACACATTCATCACGTACACGCGGTTCTCGTTCTGGGTGTCTGCGATGATGCGGGTGTAGTACCAAGCGCGAGAGCGCAAGGCGCGGTCGCTGTTCACCTTGTGCCAGGTCTCGCCGGCATCATCCGAGCGGAAGACCCCGCCGTCTTCGGCTTCGATCAGCGCCCATATCCGATCGGGGTTAGCCGGTGATACGGTCACGCCGATGATGCCGAGGGGACCATCAGGAATATTAGGTAGATCCGTGAGCTTCGACCACGTTTCCCCCGAGTCGCTGCTCTTCCACAGATGGGAGTCGGGCCCGCCGCTTGAGAAGCCGTGCGGTGTACGTCGCACGTTCCAGGTGCTCGCGTACAGGATGCGCGGATTGCCCGGCTCAAAGACGAGATCCACCGCTCCCGCGTCTTCGCTGGCGTAGAGGACCTTCTCCCACGTCGCGCCGCCATCCGTGCTCTTGTAGACGCCCCTCGCCTCGCTTGCCTGCCAAAGATCTCCCATCGCTGCCACGTACACGGTGTCGGGGTCGCTTGGGTGCACGCGGATGCGGCCGATGTGCCGAGTGTCCTCGAGGCCGATGAAGCGCCAGCTCTTGCCGGCGTCCGTGGACTTCCATACGCCAAAATTCGAGGACACGTTTCCGCGCACGGTCTTCTCGCCGAGACCGGCGTAGATCACGTTGGGATCGGACTGGGCCACGGCGACGGCGCCCACTGATCCGCCGAAGAACCCGTCGGAGATGTTGCGCCACTTGGTGCCGCCGTCGTCGGTCTTCCAGACACCGCCACCGGAGGAGCCGAAGTAGTAGGTGTCCCGATCATCCGGAACGCCGGTCACGGTGGCGGAGCGGCCTCCTCGGTATGGACCGATCAACCGGTATTCGATCGCGTCATAGAGGGTGGCCTCGTAAGTGGCACTCGCCGAGGCGACGGTCGGGGGGAGCAGAAAGACCAGGGCGGGCAAGAAGGAGGCGAGGATCAGGTGCTGCGGTGTTCTCATCAGTAGGTTCCGGTCACGCGGGCAAAACGGCGTATGCGGGCAATCACCGCGAAACGCGCCAGCCCGCGGCTTCACCTGGTGAGAATAGCAAGCGACGGTTTTGCGAGGGTGGTCGTTCCCGGCGTTAGCGCAGCTGCCCTGGAGGCGGCGCAGGCGGACGAGTACAACCAGTCGCCCCCCTGTTCGTAATGATGTGCACCCTGCTGAGGTTGGTTGGACCGCCAATTGCCAGCGATCAGGAATGCGGGCTTCGAAGACGAGCCCTTGGCTGCGCGAATCCGAACGCGGCGCGCACCGATCGCAGTCACCAGACTTCGTGCTTAGGGCCGAAGGTTCGAAATTCGAGGCTAGCTGAGACAGGGAAGCAAGCGGCCCACTAGGTGGCCCGTCACTTGCGCGAGCCACGCACGGCAAGTTGGGGCTCTGCGGCGGGCGAAGTGACGTGCGCCTATGGTCCTTCGCGAGTGGCCGGCGTCACTAGCTAGGTAAGCCGAACAGAGCTACCCGCTGCAGCTCCACCGCTCGGCATGTCAGCGCTTCTTCTTCTTGCCTTGAACAGCCTTGAAGCGAGGATTCGTCTTGCAGATCACGTAGATTCGCCCGCGTCGCTTGACGATCTGGCAGTCCGGATGACGCGATTTCGCAGTCTTCAACGAGCTTAGGACTTTCACTTTTTGACTCCGACCTGTGGGGTGGCATTGCGCAATGCCGCTGTGCGACCGTCGCTCTCTGCCGGGCACACTGGGTTGTACACCGCCGTGGCCTAGATGTGAATGGTACTGCAAACAATTCGCATTCACCAATGACTTGTTAGGCCGATGTGCAGCCGATCATTCCCTTCGCCACCCCTGGTGGGTCCGGGGAAATTGGGGACTGAGCCTTCTGGCGCCAAACCGAAACCCCGCTGGGGAAACCCCGAAATGCGAGCCATTTTCATTTAAAGTGCGACCCAGTTCCTTTTGTTATAACATTCCACGGTCCTGCCCAAGTGAACTCAGCCTACCTTCCGGTCGGTGCTTGGCAGGGAAGCGGTAAATAATTGAAATTACGGAGATTTTAATGCACGCTTTGCGTAATTACGGGCGGGGCCAAGGGCCCAAGAGCCAGCGTGGCCTAACCCTGATCGAACTGGTCGTGGTGCTGACCATCCTGGTCGCAACGGGCGGTATCCTGGTTCCGGTGATCAACAACGCGTTGACCCGTTCTCACGTCGCCACCTGCGCGACCAATTTCTCAGAAGTCTCGAAAATGCTGATCGCGGCCAACGCCACGCTTGGCAACTTCGGCGACAACTGGACCACCGACATCTTTGGTGCGGGTGCAGGTGCAGGCGAGCCGGTCAACAACTCCGCCACCAATACTGATGGCGGCGGCGGCGGCGGTGGCTCTCTACAGACGGGCCTGCTGACCACAGATCAGGTGGCAGCCATCAACGAGCTCGGAATCGTCAACGTCTGCAACCATGGCGACCCGGCCGCGGTCGACGGCTACGACGTCACCTTCAATTCCGGTATCGATACCCTTGGCGCCACCTGCCTGACCCTGGATGACGCCACGCCCGTCCTCATCCTGACTGACGTGCAGGCCGCAGAGGTCTTCCTGCCGGCCACGACGGGATCGCAGCAGTACGTCTGGCTCGGCATCGACAAGCCCTGGACTCTGCTCGGCACGCTCACGCCTGAGCCGCCTGTCCACTTCGGCGATACCGAAGGCGCTCTGCCCAATCAGGCCTACTCTCGCTTCGGCGCGGTCTTCCTGGTCGACGATGGCGGTGTGGGTACCGGCGACGGCTCGGCAGAGTTTAAGCGCGTGAGCTACAACTTGGACGGCAGCCTGTTCGAGACCGGTGACAACCACATCGGCATCCAGTGGGATGAGGTACAGGGCTCGGGTATCTAATCCCCGAATGGCCTCGCCTGCTGGCGACAAGTGGCCCCTGGGGCGGTTTCCGCCCCAGGGGCTCTTCGTTGAGCGAAGCCCATTTTTGGGCGAGGACTCGAGCACAGTCGGTCGAGGCCGTGAGTTCGATCGCTTGCACGGCGGGCGGGTGCCGAGCGACCTCTCGCGTCTAACGGAGAGGGCCAACGCCGCCGCACCCTGCCGCGGCGTCACGCTGATCGAGTTGCTTGTGGTGCTCGTGGTACTCGTGGCGCTCGGTGGCCTCGTACTGGTGAATTTGACTCAAAACACGCTGGAGATAGACCTCGACGGCGCTGGCGGCCAAGACGGTAAATTGGCGCAGCAGGTCATCACGGAGACCACGCTCGCGCGGGTCGCCGAGGCGATCGTCGGGCCGGACGGTTACGCGCAGAGCATGCGCTACGCGCGCGACACGCTCGACCGCAACATCGGCTACGGCACAGGGCTGCCTTGGCCGAGTCCGGCTGAGATTAGCGCAGGACGTCAGGACCACCCTCAGCTTCGCTACCTTTTCGTCGAGCCCCTGCAGCTCTTCGACTACGCCCCACCGGCGCAGCAAGTCTACGATCCCGTCAACCAGATCGGCTGACGCGGCCCCTGGCTGGACGTGACCACGGCGGTTGGCTACACGGTGGACGGCGCCTTCACCACGCGCTACGGCGAGGGCGACGGCCCCGGCGGCGCGCCAGGTGATGACCTCACTCCCCTCGACGCCTGGAGCCGGCCAATCGTCATCCAGTGGTTCGACAGCGATGACAACGGCCCCGATCCCGACGGCGACGGCGTCATTGACGATCCTGCCGAGTTGAACGGTGTGCGGCTGCTCTCCGCGGGGCCGAACCGCACGCTGGACACGCTGGTCACCGACGAAGAAGAGCAGGGTGATGATCTGGTGCTCTACCTCTTTCAGCAGGATCAGGATCCGCAGGAATAGAACTCGTGAGGTCAATTAAGCTGCTCTGCGCGGACGCGCCGATCCGCACGCGATCACGCCAGGCGGGGCTAACGCTGCTGGAACTGATCGTGGTGTTGACGATCCTCGCAGCGCTGGGGACGATCATCATCGCGCAGTCGGCGAGTCTGACCGACGACGCGCGCTACCAAAGAACGGTCCGCACGCTGGAGCAGCTGGACGCTGCCGTGGTCGGCGACTCGGACCTACGTGGCCCCGACGGTCAGCGCCTGATCACAGGCTTCGTGGCGGACATGGGGCGCCCACCCGCTGACCTGGGTGAGTTGCTAAGGCTCGGGACCCAATCGGCCTTTCGCATCGATAGGGCACCGCCGGGGGACACGGGGCTCGCGGTTGGCAGTGGATGGCGTGGACCCTACCTGCGCCTGCCTGTCGGCGCGGACACGCTGACCGACGGCTGGGGCAGGGATTTCGAGGCCTTCGATCAGGACGGCGTCTTGGTGGCGGCGCCGGGCGAAATCCGCATCGTGCGCAGCCGCGGTGCCGATCGCCTCGCCGGCGGCGTCGGTTTCGGTCGCGACCTGCTCACCGTGTTCGAAGCGACTGCGGTCGCCCAGGCCGCCCCGGAGTTTGCCGGCCTGGTCAGCGTCGTGCCGCCGCGCTTCGAGGGCGATGTCGTCATCGAGGGGGTGGTGGTCGATGACGGCAGTGATCCGGGCGACGACCTCGGGTTTGGGGATTGCATAGTGATCCGCGTTTACGGCCCGGATGCGGCCAGCGGTGATGTGCTGACGCTCGCCCAGGCCGTGCATGACCTCAACGTGGATGGCGTGGCTGTGGGCGTGACCGCCGTGCCCTTGGCGCCCATGATCCCCGGTGGCGCCGTGAGCGTTGGGCCTCGGGTGATTCGCGCCTATCAGACGAAGTGCAGTCCCCTGCCCGACGAGGATTTGAATCCGGCGCTGCTTCCTGGCACTGACCGCGTCAGTCGTCCCGTGTACTTTGTCAACGTACCCGGCGGGCTGCCGCCGCTGCCGCAACTTGTGCTAGAAGAGCAAAGCTAGCGATGACCTCTCGTCCCGACATCACCGTGGTGATTCGCACCGAGGGCCTGCTTCTGCGGGCTGATCAGGGTAGCGAAGCGCGACCGGTCCAACGCTGGCGCCGATCCTGGCCGGATCTGCCCGCAGCGCTCACCCATGCGCTCAGTGATGGGGCCGGGCCTGTCGGTCGCCGGGTTTGGGTGCTGGACAGTGGGGTCTGGTTCGGCGCCATCGAACTGTCCAGCGGTGCCGTCGCCGGCTTGTCGGATAAGGACCTGATTGAGCCGGCAGCCTACGAGGCCGAGGCGCTCAGCGACATCAAGCCGGCCGACGCGGTGACGGAAGTGCAGCGGCGGCGTATGGCTGACCTTGGGGACAGTTTCCTCGTCGCCCAGGTGAAGCGCAGCGACATGATCGCTGTGACCAAGGCGGTGCGAGGTGCAAGATCACGCTTGGCCGGCATCAGCCATCCGGCGGGGCTGGCGGAGGCCTTGGCACCAGCCTCGCCTGCAATCATGGAGCCAGATGGGTCTTGGCGCCGCCTGGAGTTTTGGTCGGACTCGGTAGTGCTGGTGGAGTGCGTGGCGGGGGCCGTCACGCTGATCCCGCTGGGGGCCGTGCCGCAGAGCGACTGGCGACGGGCGCTCGCGCCGTATCTGCGCGGCGCCGAGCCGGTCGGCCAGGAGCAAACCCTGATCGAAGGGGCCGTGAAAGTTCGCGGCGGCCACCAGTGGCGTGAGACTACCTCGCCAGACAATAGCGCGGCTCGCTGGCTGGCCGAAGACGGGGTTGATGATGAGGACACAGGCCTGCCGACCTGGAGGCTGGGCGATGACGATGCGGCTACGCAGTTCGCTGCTGCCTGGGCCCGATGTCTCGCAGCAGAGGGTGCCTCGCGCACCGAGGGCGGCCCGGTCCTGCGCCCGCCCAGCGCGCAGACGGAGCGCTGGACAGCGGTGGCGGTAGGCGTGGTCGTCTTCTTACTAGCGCTTTCGACGGTGCTACTCCAGCGCAGCCAGGGGCAGGAGCAATACACGGTACTGCAGGCGCAGCTGGACCACGCCCAGGGCCAGCAGCAGGTCGTTACCGACCGCCGGGCGCGCTTGCGCACGCTCAGTAGCGAAGTGCGCAGCCGAGAGCGTGCCGTTCAGGCCTTAGAGCAAGAACTTGATCGATTCAGCCGCGATTGGCGCACAACCGCCGGCGTCGATCGTCGTGTCGCGCTGGCGGCCTTGATGGAGGCCGTGGGCCAGCTGGTAGACGAGGACATCGTGATCCGATCCCTGGAGCATCGCATGCCCTGGCAATCTATCTCCGGCGTGGCCTCGACCCCTGAAGCGGCATCGCGCCTGGCCAGCAACCTAAGCAGAATGCTTAGTACCCATTGGCGCGTAAACCCCGCGCAGATCGAGCCCAAGGCCGGCTCCGGTGGCGTGGTGTGGGAGTTCTCCATACTCATGGAGCCGGTGGTCGATCTGCGGGCACCCTCCCGAGAGGCGCGTCGATGATGCTAAAGCGCCGACTCTCGCGCCGCGAGCTCTGGCTTGTCTGCCTGATGCCGGCAGCCCTGGTGGTCATCGCGTCGCTGGGCCTGCCGAAGGGCGAGACGTCGCGGATTCCCGATATGGAGCGCCGCTTGAACCTGCTGACCAGCGATGAGGCGCTTGCGCGACGGGCGCGGGAGCAGCGCGATCTCACCAATGAGCTACGGGAGAGTGAGCAGACCTTGGCTGAGCTGAAGAACCGAGAGGCGCAGCTCAAGGAGCGGGTCGATGCCTTGCGCGTGCCAAGCGGCAGCCGCGCCTCCGCGATGGCGCAGGGCCTGGATCGGTTGACCCGCCAACTCAGTCGAAACGGGGTGCAGGTGCTCGGCATGCTGCCGCAGGGGGGCACACGCGTGAGCACAGCCTCGCAAGGCCGCCCGGCGACGAGCGTGACGAGCCCAAGGCCCAATCCGGCCACGAGCGCGGCGACGCGGCCGGCGACAGGTGCCACGGCTAACCGTAGCCTCAGCCGCCGGCAGCGGCGAAAGTCGGTTGACGCGAGTGCGCTACCGAGGACCTCCTCGAGTGCGAATCGGCTCGCGAGTACGAGTACAGGTACCACGCGGCGCCTGCGCTGGCAGGTCGACGTGGCGGCGACCTGGTCGGCCATGGGCAGGCAGTTGGCGGCCGCCGATACCTTCCCACCGGGACTGGCGCTGTCCGCGCTGACGATGGAGCCCGCGCTGACATCGACGTCCCTGCGCCGCTGGGCGCTGACGGTAACGGACACCGGAGGCGAACCGTGAGCAGCCAGGGAGCGGACTCGCCGCCGGGCACGCCCTCGGCCAAACGTCTCGAGCACCTACTGCGTCGCTGCGTGGAGCTCGATGCGAGCGATATCCACCTAGGCGAGGGCCTGCCGCCCTACCTGCGCACGCAAGGGCCCCTCGAGGCCTTGGCGGGTGAAGCGCCGCTCGATCGCGAGACGATGGTGGCGATCGTCGACGATCTCAGCAGTGGTTTTAGTAAGCGGCGAACGGGCAGCGTAGACGGTGCGTTCACGGGCCCCGACGGCACCCGCTACCGCTTCAACCTGTTTTGGCGCAGCGGCGGCCTGGCGGTGGCCCTAAGACGCCTCGAGGACCGGTTCCGAGGGCTTGCCGAACTGGGGCTTCCGGAAGCACTTTACGACCTTTGTAATTTGCCCTACGGACTGGTGCTCGTCAGTGGACCGACGGGCAGCGGTAAGTCGACTACCCTCGCGACGTTGATCGACCGCATCAACAACACCCACGCGTGCCACGTGATCACGATCGAGGACCCGATCGAGTACGTCCATCGCCCGGCGCGGGCACTGGTGAACCAGCGTCAGGTCGGTTTGGACACGGAGTCCTTCAACGACGCCCTGGTGAATAGCCTGCGTGAGGATCCGGACGTCGTGCTGGTCGGCGAGATCCGCGACACGGACACCATCCGCACGGCTATCACGGCGGCAGAGACCGGACACCTGGTTTTGGCCTCGGTGCACGCTGGCGATTGCGTGAGCACCATCGAACGCGTCGTGGGCGTGTTTCCTGCGGAAGAGCAGACCGCGATTCGCCAGCAGCTGGCACTGGTGCTGCGTTGCGTGGTGTCGCAGCGGCTGCTGGTCGCGGATGGCACGGCGGTCCACGCGGACGATCCACAGGGGCTGGCCCGCCAGCGCGTGGTGTCGTCTGAAGTGCTGATGGTGACGACGGCCGTGTCGAACCTGCTGTTGAACAGCAAGAGCAGCCAGATCTACAGCTGCATGGAAGCTGGTGCAGGCTACGGCATGCAGACCTTCGAGCAGGACCTCGCGCGCCTGATGGTGGCGGGAAGACTCAGCGAGCGATCGGCCACAGCGGCAGCAAAGCGGCCGGAGGTGCTGCGCGCCCGCGCCGAGCAGATTAGCCGCCACAACGTCCGGGCTGGCATCGCTCGCAGGACCGCGGTTCGGTGAGCACGGTGGATTCGGACCCGATGCAGCAGCGCGGTCACGAGGCGACCCTCGATCCGACCGGCCACGCGCAGCCGCACCCGCGCGGGCGCTCCATCTGGCTGCACTTCGCCGACGGTATTCGACGCGAGGCGCAGCTGCTGCAGGTCTCCCCCGGCGGCGCGGAGATCGAATTGACCGACTCGGCTGAGCTACCCGCAGTGGGTCAACGGCTGTTGATGGACAGCGCAGATGGCAGCCCTCCGCAACCGGCCGAGGTGGCCTGGAGCGACGCCCCGGAGCGGCCGGTTATCGGCGTGCGCTTGGTGTCGGGCGCGCTGCTCGAGCCGAAGACTTCTCAACTCGACATCGCGCGCGTCAGGGTGGACCCACACGTGGCGCTACTGCTGCCCGCCGCCCGCGCCCGTCAATGGCAGGTGCTGCCCTTTGCCACCAGCGAGGAGGCGGTCGTGGTGGCGGTGGCCGGTCCCCTGAGTCCGAAGGTCGAGACGGTGCTGAATCGGACCTACCGGCGCGACATCAAGCTGCACACGGTCGACGCAGAGTCCTTGGGCAAGGTCATCGAGCGGGTTTACGCCGGTGCTGATGCCTTGTCGATTGGGGCCGAAGGAGGCGATGACGGTGAGCTCGACGCGGTTGCCACCTACGACCTCGTGTTTGCCTCGGCACTGATGTACGGCGCCAGCGACATCCACATCGACAGTTTCCAGACTCAGGTTCGGATTCGCGTGCGCGTGGATGGGCAGATCGAAACCCTGCGCGATCTCACGCCGGAGAGTGGTGCCGCGCTTATCAGTCGCATCAAAGTCATGGCCGGCCTCGATATCTCCGAGCGTCGTGCGCCGCAGGACGGTCGCTTGCGTCACGAGATGAGCAACGACGTTCGCCTCGATGTTCGCGTCGCCACGCTGCCGACCAAACACGGCGAGCGCGTGACGCTCCGTCTGCTCGGCAAGGACGCGGACGACCTAAGCCTTGGCACGCTCGGCATGTCCGCGACGCAGCTCAAGCGATTCGGCCAGGCCATCCGCCAGCCCTATGGCCTGGTCCTGCTAACGGGGCCGACGGGAAGCGGCAAGAGCACGACGCTGTTCGCTGCCATCCAGCAGCTGATCAGCGAAACCGATTTAAATGTGATCACCATCGAAGACCCGGTCGAGTACCAGATCAAGGGCGTCACCCAAGTGGAGGTCGATCCGGCGGAGAAGGTCACCTTCCCGAAGGCCCTGCGCAGTACCCTGCGCCACGATCCGGACGTCGTCATGATCGGTGAGATCCGCGATAGCGAGACCGCCGATATCGCTGTTAAGGCGGCGCTCACCGGGCACCTCGTGTTTAGTACGCTGCACACCAACGATGCTACCGGTGCGATCACCCGCCTGATCGACATGGGCATTCCGCCGTATCTGGTCGGAGCCACCTTGCGCATGGTCGTCGCCCAGCGCTTGGTCCGTCGCCTGTGCTCCTCATGCGCGACGCCGGCACCGTGTGATCCGGCCCATGCTGCTGTGCTGGGACGGCCTGACCTGGCGGGTCAGTCGATTATGGAGCCAGTGGGTTGCCTTTACTGCGGCCAGCGCGGCTACATCGGGCGCCTGGCTCTGTTCGAGATGCTCACCTGTGACCGCGGCTTGTCGCGATTGATCACCGCCCGCGCCACCGAGGACCAGCTCAAGAGCTATATCGAGGAGCACGGGCTGCAGACGCTCGCCGACGATGCGGCCGAGAAGCTGTTGCAGGGTCGCACGAGCATCGCCGATGTGCTGCGCAACGTGGTGAGCTTCGCTGATCTGACGGCGAGCGAATCAGACCTATCGACCGCCGACGCTGAACTCGATGCGTCCGCCGTCGACCATCCTTAGATCAATAAGAACGGCCCAGCCTAAATGACTAGTTTCGCCTACGACATTCGAACGCCATCCGGTCAGACCGAGTCTGGCTTTCTAGAAGCGGCCGATGCGACTGCGGCGTCCGCCGCCCTGCGCGCTGACGGTCACCTGCTGCTGCGTCTCGAGGAGCGCACCCGGCCGGCGCAATCGCTGCAGCTGGAGGCGCGTATCAGCCGCCTGCCCTTTGCGCGCCCGAGCATGGCCACCTTCGAAGTGGCTATGCGACAGCTCAGCGTCATGCTGCGAAGTGGGTTGACGCTACTCGAGGCGCTGCGGGCGACGGCCGCGCAGTCGCCGAGATTTATGCGTGCCACCTTGGTCGACATCGCCGAGCGCGTTCAGGAGGGGAGAACCGTTACGCAGGCCCTGGAACGCCATCCCTGGATGGGGCGCATGGTGCGCCAACTGGTCGAGGTCGGCGAGCAGACCGGGACCCTCGACGTCGTGCTGGCGAGGGCGGCCGATGCGCTCGAAAAACGGCGACTGCTGCTTGCCCAGCTGATCTCTGCGCTCATGTACCCGACCCTTGTGTTAGTGGCCGCGATCGGCGTGACGGTGTTCATTCTCACCTTCGCCGTGCCCCGCATCACCGTCTATCTGGCTGCCCTCGGCCGACCGCTGCCGCCCATGGCCCAGGGGTTGGTCGACCTCAGTAATTTTCTGATGACCTCGTGGCCGATGATCGTCGGCGGGATCTTGCTAGCGATGATCTGCTTCGCGGTCACCTACGCGGTGCCGGTGGGGCGCTTGCTGATCGACTCGATCGCGCTCCGCGTGCCACTAACAGGCTTCATTCTGCGCACCAGCGCGACGGCGTACTTCAGCCGCTCCTTCGCTTACCTATTGGCGAGCGGCGTTACCATCATCGAGGCGCTGCGCACCTGCCAGGAGCTGCACGGCAACCGTCGCCTTACCGTACTCATTGCCGAGGCGCGAGACCGCGTTATCGGCGGTGGCGCCCTCGGGCCGGCGCTCGCGGCCCCCAAGACCTTCACCCCGATGCTGAGCAGCATGGTTGTCGTGGGGGAGAAGTCAGGAAACCTAGACGAAACCATGACCTCCTGCGCCGAATTTCACGAACAACGCCTCGATGCGCTCATTCGCACGTTGTCCAGCCTCGTCGAGGTCGCCGTCATCATCGTCGTCGGCGGCATCGTCGGGTACGTCTACATCGCCTTCATGATGGCGCTCTACGGAGCGGCCCTATGAACCGCACCGTGCAGATCATTGCGGGCATTGCGCTCCTGGCAATGCTGACGCTCTTGCCGGCAGCACGCGCCCAGTCCGACCCCACCGTGGCACCCGACGCTCTGCGCAATCTCGTCTTGGACCCCGGAAGAGGGGCGACGACGCCACTCGGTATAGCCAACATCAGGACGGATCCGCAGAATCGCAGGCGCATTATCGAGGCCCGTTTTATCGACGTGCCGCTCAGTCGCGTTGCCGATGAGCTGGGGCGTTCTACCAACGCCAACGTGGTCGTTAGCCGCAGCGTGGCGGACGAGCGGGTAACCGTCACCCTGCGAGACCTTGATCTCGAGGGGGTGCTAAGCGCCATCGCTGTGGCCCAGGGGCTTGTTACGCGCCGCGACGAGGACCGCGACATTCATTTCCTGGCCACTGCAGAGGATGTTCGGGGCGACCTGGCGGCGTTCCGCGCCACTCGTACCGAAGTGTTTACGCTCTTGTACCCGAACGCGCGGGACGTGGTCCGCGTAATCGGCGATACCTTTGGCGACCAGGTCGTCGTCACGGAGGAGAACGAGTTCTTTGACCGCTCGTTTCAGGAGCTGCAGAATCGGTTCCGGCGCTTCGATGTCATCGATGGTCGCAGCCGCGGCCTCAGCGATACCGGTGCCGGGCGCACCGGGGTGCAGACGCTCAACGGCAACCAGTTCGGCCTCGGCAACAACGGGTTAAACAATTTCCTCGGTGGGAACCAAAACACCGGCGGGCCCCAGGAATTCGAGCCTCAGGAACTGCCGGATCTCACGGCGCAGGAGGCTCGGGCGCTGGCCGAAGCGCGGCGTGGGGATCAGGTCGCAGCTGCTGCGGCCCAGCGCGTCGCTACCCGCTTTGCGCCCACCTACGTGACGGCCGTCCAGCGGCTCAATCGCATCGTCGTACGCTCGGGTAATGAGCAGGTGCTGGCAGATATCAGGGCGATTATCGAAGGCCTTGATGTGCCGACGTCGTTGGTTCTGCTGGAGGTTCGCGTCCTGCGCATCAACCTGTCCGACGGGCAGGATACGAGCTTCGACTTCGCCTTCGCTTCCGACGATGGCAGTGACTTCGGCGGCTTCGACCAGGGTGACTCGGGCCTCGACCTGAGCGCAGGCGTTTTCCAGACCGTCTCGGACAACTTTCAGGCCCGCCTGCAGGTGCTCCAGAGCAAGGGGCGTGTGACCTCTCTCGCCACGCCTATCCTTTTGACAGCCAACGGCGAGGTGAGCCGTATCTTCTCCGGCGAGCAGGTGCCCTTGGTGACCGGCTTTACGGAGCCACAGGTGATCGTGGGGACAGGTGCCACCACCACCTTGTCGGCCACGCCGGTCACCGAGCTGCGCGACGTTGGGACAGACCTGCTGATCACCTCGAATATCAACGCCGACCGAACGGTGACCCTTCGTCTACTGCAGGAGACCAGCCAGGTCAATCCAGACGGTGCTTCCATCCTCGTGCCCCAAGGCCTTGGGTTCTCCTCGGAGACCATCGATACGGTGCAGAGCCAATCGGCGAGTGGCACGATCGTGGCGCGCGACGGCCTACTACTTGCGTTCGGTGGCCTGATCGAGGAGACCGAAAGCGACCAGCGTGCACAGATCCCGATTCTGGGCGATATTCCCCTCCTGGGTGTCCTGTTCCGGCGGACCTCGTCGGTCATCAGCCGCAGCGAACTGATCGTGTTGGTACGACCTTACGTGCTCAGCACGCCTATCGAGACGGATAAGATCAGCCGCAACCTGCTCGAGTCGCTGAGCATTCATCCTTATCGGCCAGGTAACGCTTCCAAATCCGGCGCGTCGGACGATTGGGGAGTGTTCCGTGACAAGCAGCCGCCCTTCGATAGGTCGATCTTCGATCTGTTCCGCTTCAATACCGCACCTTCGGTCAATCAGAGCAACGTGTCGGGAGATCAGGGGTGAGAAGATGGGCCGCCCTCGGCGTCCTAGGGCTTCTGCTGGCACTCGGCAGTTGCGCGACAGGACCAGCGCAAGGCCCCGCTGAGACGCCCATAGCCGAAGCGTCGACCTCCTCGGGGCCCGTGCTTCGCATCGACGGCGAATCCGTCGTCCTTGGCGATGCGGTGGGTAAGCCACAATCCCTGCAGGTGTTCGTTACGCGCGTGCAGCAACAACTGCTGCGGGGGCGTGCTAATGCGGTCGGTGAGCTCGTGCGGATGTTTCCCGATCGCGCCCGTGAGGCCGTGCTGGCGACGCAAACATCCCTCCAAATCCAGCACGTGCTCGCGGCCTGGCTAGACGTCCTGGCAGCGCCCGAAGCGGGCGGCTGGGCTGCCTTCGTGGCCGATCGCGCCGAGCGACCGAAGCGCTACGAGGCGTGGGAGCGAGAGCGCGCGTCAGCTCGTGCAGACCTACGCCGTGGCGGTTTTGCTGAGGTAGCAGAGCGATCGATCGCGATACCCGCCAAGTCACCTGCGCCCTGGGCTGAACTGGACGCCCTGCGCCTGCGAGCTACGGCGACGCTCGCTGCCGGTCGCCCGGCTGACGCGGCACGGATCTTCGAGCGGGCGGCCGACCGCGTGGCCACCTGGGATGCGGGAGTCGCCGCGCAGGCCAACCTCTACGCGGCATTGGCCCATCAGCTTGTCGGTAACCTCGATGCAGCCGTGCGCGCGCGCGACATGGCCGTGCGGAGTTTGTCGCTAGCAACGATGCACGATCCCATGACCCTACGCCTGCTGCTGGAGATCACTGGCCCGAGTGACGCCAACCCCTCGATGACGCGCAGAGCCCTGCGTGCCCGACTCGGGCGCGTCGAGCTCAACCGTGAAGTACCCCAGGCCGCGCTGCTTGCCTGGCGAGCTGCGGAGAACGAACCTGGCTCAACGCCGAGCCGCGAGCGCCTACGCCTCGGCCAGGCCGAAGCGTTTCTAGCGGTGGGGCAGGACGAGCCGGCCATCGCCATGCTCATCGGCCTGGCAGAGACGGATCTTCGTCCGGAGGCACTGGCGATGCTTGGGCTGGCGCAGATGAGCCGAGGACAGGTCAACGTCGGCATCGCGGTCCTGCGTGAAGCTGTCGCTGCCACCGATGTGCAGACCCACCCCGCCGTTTATGCCGACTCCGGCTTGGCGCTGTTGAGCGTCGGCCAGGAGGCTGCCGGTTTGGCCCTAGTGGAGCAAGCTAGGGGGGGTTATCAGGATCGCAACGACACGGCGGCGCTGGTGCAGCTGCTGCGAAACGAGCTGCGCTACGCCGAGGCGGTCGGCAATGAAGCGCTCCTGGTAGCGGTTCAGCAGGCGCTGATAGATGTGGGTCGCACGCCATCGAAGGGCGTGACGGGCCACAATACGCCGCCCATCACTGAGCAGTAGGGTAAGACGATGTCCAAGCCCAAGCGGCGGCGCACTCGCTTATGGTTCCTGCTCCTGTTGGAAGCGGGACTCCTACTATCGATCTTCTTCGGCGTGCGCCTTTGGCTCGATCAGCAGGCGCTGGGGCAGGCTCCGCAGTTTACGGCCCAGCGCCTCGAAGCAGGCCCAGTTTCCCTAGCGCAGTACACGGACGAGGGCCCTGTGGCGATTCGCTTCTGGGCCGTGTGGTGCCCCAACTGCATGCGCGAGCACGACATGATCGATCGCTTGGCGACGGAGGGCCACGTGCTCACCATCGCCATGCAGTCGGGCGAGGAGGCCGACGTGGCCGCCTACCTGGACGCCGAGTCTCTGACCATGCCCACCATCGTCGACGACGGGCGTATTGCCGGTCAGTACGGCGTTGTGGCTGTGCCCACGACCTTCATTGTCGATCGCGACGGCCGGATTCGCTTTCGTCTGCTTGGGCTGCCCGGTGAGTGGGGTCTTCGCTGGCGCTTGTGGGCAGCGCGTTGGCTGTGAGGTAAAACGCCACGGCCTCTCTAGGTAGGTAGCGCTATGACACCGTGGATGCCTGTTACAGAGGCCGACGCGGAAAGCGCCAGTGGTCGTTAAGCTGCCGCCAGTCCCTACAGATGCTTCGGCTCAGGCGACGAGCTTGATCAGCAGGCCTGTGCTCCACACGACCGGCGCCGCGGTGATCGCCACAACCACTAGAGCTAGCCGACGAGCCGTCTCGATGCGGGCAGAGGCAACGAATTCACAGCCGAGAATCACCACGGCGATGACCAGGTATTTGAAAGCCACCAAGCCTGCGAGGCCGTACTGCTCGATCACGGCGGCGGCGATCGGGTTGGCCTCGGCACCTCCCAGGGAGAGGATGATCGTGGTGAACAGGATGTCGAAGGTGCCAACTGCGATGAGGCACGCGTATGCGATCGGCAGACGTAAACGGGTGCTGGCCTTCAATTGTGGCCGCCCCACGGTACGGATTTCCTGCTGTACTTCAGTCATCTGACGCTGCTCCGTTTTGGACTCGAGGCGGTGGCTTGACCAAGCCGGCTCGGTTCTTTGCGGACGTATCTAATGTGCCGAATCTGGAGCGTTTTTTCATCATGCTCCAGTGGGCCTTATCGGCAGGATTCTCCTTCGCTTTAGGCGAACTGGGGTCACTCTTTTCCAATCGTGTTGGCCCGCGACGCCGAGTGGCTTGTTGCCCAGTCGCTGCGGTCGCCTTCTGCGGCAGTATCTCGGAGAGGTCCACAGCGTTGTATTCGGTCGCTTCCTGCAGGGTGGAGTCAGGCGGTGCAAGGGTTACGCCGAGGTCCGTGGGTTACCCTAACCGAGCTGACCCTTGTGAGGACCCGAAGTGAAGATGATTCAGTGCTTACGAGCTTTTGGTTTGACCATGCTGCTGATCTCAGCGGCCTTTGCCCAGTCCGCCACTCCCTTCGGCATCCCGGAGAACGGACAGACCAACCCCGCCGCCGGCATCGTTACCATGCCAGGCACCCGGGCTCAGGGGTTTGCCCACCAAGGACGTTCCGAAGTGCTTGCGCGCCACGGCATGGTGGCGACCAGCGATCCCCTGGCCGCCGAAGCTGGTCTCGAGATCCTGCGCCGAGGCGGCAACGCCGTCGATGCCGCCGTGGCCGCCGCCGCCGTCCTCGACGTGACCTCCCAGAACGACACGGGCCTTGCCGGGGATCTGTTCGCGCTCGTCTGGTCTGCCAAGGACCGCCGGCTCTACGCCCTCAACTCGGCAGGCTTCGCGCCGCAGGCCTGGACGCCCAGTTACTTCACGCGGACGCTCGGTGAAGATAGGGTGCCGGTGTACGGAGTGAACGCCGCGACCGTTCCCGGTGCCGTCTCGGGCTACGATGCCCTGCTCTCGCGCTTTGGCACAATGGACTTCGCACAAACGCTGGAGCGCGCGGCACGGATAGCGCAGGAGGGCTGGGGGCAGGCAGAACGCCGCCATCGAGACCTCGTCGCTCAAGCGGACAAGCTGCGCCGCGATCCCGATTCTGCCGCTGTCTTCCTACGCGACGCAGAGGTGCCGCCGCTGTACAGCATTATTCGCAACCCAGATCTGGCCGACGCCTTGCGGTTGCTGCAGAAGGAGGGTCGTCAGGCTTTCTACGAAGGTCGGATTGCAAAGGCGATCGTCGCCAAGGTGAAAGCGGCAGGGGGCGCGATGACGATGGCTGACCTCGCCGCTTTTCAGTCCGAGTGGGTAGAGCCGATCAATACTTCCTATCATGGCTATGAGGTGTATCAGCTGCCACCGCCCGGGCAGGGCTTCGCCGCGCTGGAGATGCTGAACATTCTCGAGACCTGCAGTCAGGCGCACGGGGTAGAGCTTGCCGCCAACGGCCCGGCCCACCCTGACACGCTGCACCTCATGGTGGAGGCGAAGAAGCTGGCGTACTCAGACCTGCACGCTTACAACGCCGATCCACAGTTCGCTGATGTGCCCGTATCGCAGCTCCTGTCGAAGGAGTACGCGGCTGGGTTGTGCGATCGCATCGACATGCAGGCAGCGGCCGAACCGTCGGAGCGCGGCTACCTGGGTGGCGGCACGATTTATCTCGCAGCCGCCGACCGCTGGGGAAACATGGTGTCTCTTGTACATAGCATCTACAGCGTTTACGGCAGCGGCATCACCATTCCTCCGTACGGGATGATCTTGCACAATCGCGGCGTTGCGTTCAGCTTGGACCCCGAGTCACCCAACGTCGTCGCCCCGCGCAAGCGCCCCTTCCACACGATCATCGCCGGGTTCGTCATGCAGGAAGACGAGCCGCTCATGGCGTTCGGCAACATGGGTGGCTCCGTGCAGCCGGAGACCCACGCCCAGCACATCGTGAACATGATCGACCACGGCATGAACGTGCAGATGACGACGGACGCAGCTCGGTTCACCCACAACCAGCGTCGCAACGTGCTGCTGATCGAGGCGCCACTATTCGATCTCGTAGGTGGGGCGCTGCGCGCGCGCGGGCACGAGGTGCGCCCCACTGGCGGGGCCAGTGTTGGCGGCTACCAGGGCATCTTGTTCACGAAGGACCCGGACATGACGGCGCCGGCGGTCGACGCGCGTAGCGTTGCTGAGGACCTGGCGGTGAACGGGGTTTACCGCGCTGGGTCGGATCACCGCAAGGACGGGCAGGCGGTCGGTTGGTAAAAGCCATCCGAGCGCCTGGTAGGTCGCGGCGCGCTTGTGCTGGGCCGCGGGGGCGGATGGCGTGGTCTTGAGTGGAATCCGAGTCAGTCGAGTAACTTACGGTCGTATTCCCCTGGATCAGCGGTGAGTACCGTCGACCTCATGCTCCGATGGTTACGGCTTTCCCTGTCGAGCGGCGTCGTAAGGACAGCGTTGCAGCACCTGTACGCCGGCACGGCCCTCCTGCCTGCGTCCACAGAGTCCTCGCCAGCGCGTCGTACGGCCGTAGCGGTAGGGATTGCGTGTTTGGCTTCACCACTGATGACTCCTGGGTCCGCGGGCAGTGCGCTCCTGCCGCACAGGGAGCTGACCGCAAGCTGGTAGGCATTGGGATCGCTTTGGCGATGACCATGTGGGTTGCGATGGGTGTGCAGCTCGTCGCCGCAGCACAGGAGTCAGCCGATCCCGCAACCGATCTCAGTGAGCAAACTCGCGAGTACGCCCGCGCCTACTTCGATCGGTTCAACCCCCAGACCGCTCGCGACATCGTCAACCGAATTCCGGGCTTCACCTTCGATCCTGGCGACAGCCTGCGCGGCTTTGGTGGGGCGGCTGGAAATGTGCTCGTGGACGGCGCCCGTCCCACCACCAAGACCGGCGGCATCGAGGATGCGTTGACCCGTATTCCAGCGAATGACGTTGCACGCGTCGAGGTCATTCGCGGCGCGGCGGGCACGAGCGAAGCCACGGGGCAGGCCGTGGTGGCGAACATCATTCGCAGCACGCAAGGGCGCTCCATGACTTGGCGAGCGGCGCTCCAGCGCAACGGCGAGGGCGTGATCTACCCGAGCCTGCAGGGCTCGCTCACCGCGCGCACGGGCACGTGGGCGACGTCGACTAGGCTAAATGGCTTCTGGGAGCAGTTCGACCTGGTGGGACGGCGCGACGTATTCGACGCTGACGGGGCTTTGGTGGCAGCACAGACGGAGGACCGTCCCAGCGTCTTGACGCAAGGGTTTGCCTCGACGGAGGCGATTCGCACGCTAGCGGGCGGCACCCTGACGCTCAACGGACGCTTTGGCTACTCGGCCTTTCTGCCCGTCACCGATCGCTTCCAGTTCGACGGCCGCGAGCCGGATGGTGCACCGGACGGTCGTGTCTATGTCGATTTCGACAGCATCGAAATTACCGGCGAAGCGAGTATCGATTGGACTCGAAACTATACGAACGACTGGACCTTCAAAGGCATTCTGCTCGCCGCCTCCCGGCCGCTGGATGAGGAGACCGTGATACGCGATGAACGTCCCGTCGGCACCATTAGCGGTGGTTCGCGCTTCACCAATGATCAGGTGCCGGTCGAGTCGATTCTTCGAGCGACCTTTGCGCGCGGCGGAGACCGCAATGCCAAACCTGAGTTTGGCGTAGAGGCGGCCTACAATCGGCTCGATAGCGAGTTCACCCTGTTTTCGCGAGATGCGAATGGGGTGGAGACGCCGATCGAGTTGCCAGCGGCAGATGTGCTCGTCGAAGAGTGGCGAACGGAGGCCTTCGCCAACATGATCTGGGTGCCACGTCCGCGTTGGACGGTGGAGACGGGGATGGCCGTCGAGGCCTCCCGGATCTCTGTTTCGGGCAGTGCGCAGAGTGCTCAGACCTTCGTCTTCGCGAAGCCATTCGCTAACGTCCTGCACCGTCCCATCCCCGCGCTGCAGCTGCGCGCGGGCGTGCGTCGTAATGTCGGTCAACTCAATTTCGGCGATTTCGCTGCATCGGCCGAGGGCGAGCAAGATCGTCAATTCGGGGGCAATCCGGATCTCGGGCCGGATCAAACGTGGCGTGCCGTGCTGGCCGCCGATTGGCGTAGCGAAGCCCTTGGCGCGCTGAACGTAGAGCTATTCCACGAGTGGCGCAGCGACGTGCTGGAGCAACTCGTGCTGCCGTCCGGCGCCTTCGGTTTAGCGAACGCGGGCGAGGGCCGAGTTTTCGGGGTGGTGACCTCTGGGGCCCTGCGTCTTCAGCGCGTGATTTCGGGAGGCCTGCTTGAGGTTCGCGCGACGGTGCAAGACTCGACCTTTGACGATCCCCTCACGGGCGTGCGGCGAACCTTGGACGATGTGCCGACGCCGTTGGTCTCGATTAACTTCAGGCAAGACTTGGTCGGTGCGAAGTCCTCCTGGGGTATCAACTACACCGCCGTCGAGAACAACGAGTTCTTCTTCGCGAACGAGGCCCTAGACTCCCGCCGGGAAGGCCAACTCGAATTGTTCGCTGAAACCACCCGCTACTTCGGCCTCAAGCTCCGCCTAGCGGTGCGAAATCTCGGGGAGAGGAACTTCCGAAGCGACCGTACATTCTTCGAACCCGATCGCTCAGGTGACTTCGCTGGATCCGAGCTAGTCGATCGGGACCGTGGGGTGTTTGTGACCTTGAGCGTTGAAGGCCAGCACTAGTAGCACCGTGATCGCGGCGCCATGATTCCAGGGAGGGGGCGATGAGTGGGAAAGACAGCACGACCGGAACGGTAACGCGCCGAGCCTTTGGGCAGTCGGCTCTCGCGGCGACCCTTCTGGTCGGTTCGCGGGCACGCTCAGGCCCTCAGGAAGCGGCATCGACAGCCGAGACGAACACCGGTCACTACATACCGTGGATCGAGGCGCGTGCAGAGGCGCTCAAGCACAACGCTTCGGTGATCAGCGAGGCCACCGGTGGTCGCCAGATCGTCGCCGTGGTCAAGACCAACGGCTATGGCCTCGGTGACGTAGCGGTCGCCAAGGTGCTGGACGAGGCGCCGGCGGTGTGGGGCACCATGGTCGTACGACCGGCGCAAGCGCTGCGCTTGGTCGACGCTGGCGTCCGCAAACCGGTACTGCTGATGGGGGCTAGGGTAGATCCACCGACGGCGGCGGCGCTGGCATCCCGCGGCGTCAGGCTATCGCTCACCTCGCTCGATGAAGTTGCGATGTTGGCCCCGCTGGCTATGGCCCTCAAGCGCCCCATCCCGATTCACCTGGAGATCGATACGGGCTATGGACGAATGGGCGCGCTCTACAGTGAGGCGTCGCGTTGGGCCAGTGCGCTCGCCGAGGCCGACTATCTGCTGCTCGAGGGCGTATCGACCTACTACGTGGACGAGGACGCCGTGATCGCCCTGCAGATCGAACGCTTTAATGCATCGCTTAGGCAGATCGCCGCGGCTGGCCTGCAACCCTCGATCACCCACGCACCTCATTCCGGTCCGATCTTAGGGCGGCCGCAGGCGCTGGAGGGATGTAACGCTACGCGACCGGGGTTGATCGTCTACGGGGTGTACCCGAGTGCGAGTCGATGGCAGGCGAGTCGGATCGATCTTCGGGTCGCGCACCGCCTGATGACCCGCGTATTGCGCGTGGAGAAACTCGCGCCAGACCATGGGTCCATCGCCGGCTTACCCATCGAGCTGACAGCGCCTCGCTACTTCGCCACCATCGGCATTGGGGTCCATGACGGGCTTCGCTACTATCCCGCGCGTGATCGTGCAAAGCGCGTCGAGATCCGGGGACGACTCTACGATGCCACCGAGGGCAGAAACTACAACCATATGATGATCGATCTCGGTGATCGGAAGACCGACGTCACGGCGGGCGATGTCGTGACGATCTTCAGCTGGGAGCGACCGGAGCTTCACCCGAACGCAGACGTGGACACTGCGTACTGGCAGGCCTTCTACGGCCCTGACCTTCGTCGGAGGATGCTATGACCATACGACGCAGGGAGGTGCTGAAGGCTGCGGGTGGCCTGTACGTGGCGAGCATGGTGCCGCCGTCGGCCGAGCCGCAGCCGTGGTATGCGGCCTCCGGCGATGACTCCCAGCCTAGTACTGCAGTTGACTCGGTCAGGCAATCCTTGGGTCGCATCATGGCCCGCGATCAGGCTCTGCAGGCGATCGCCTGGCTGAATCCCCAAGTCCTGGAGGACGCCGGGCGCATAGACCAGGCAGCGAGCGCTGGATCGGCCGCGGGAGCGCTCACCGGGCTCACGGTTCTTGCCAAATCCACCTTCGACGTGGCGGGCGTGGCGACGGACGGATCCAACAGCACCTGGGCACGGCTGTTTACCGCACCGGCGAGCGAAGACGCGCTGGCGGTCGCGCGTGTGCGCGCGGCAGGGGCGGCCCTTTTGGGCAAGGGCGCTGCCGATGACTTCGCCTATGGCGGCGCAGGCTTGGCAAGCGCTACGGGGCAGGTGTGGAACCCGCGTTATCCCGACCGCGAGCGTATCGCTGGTGGGTCCAGTGGCGGGGGAGCGGCGGCGGTCGCCGCTGGCTATTGTGACGCGGCCTTCGGCACGGACGATGGGGGTTCGAACCGCATCCCCGCACACTACTGTGGCGTCGTTGGCGTCAAGACGACCTTCGGCCTCGTGCCCCGCTCAGGGGTGGTCCCGACCTGGCCGTGGATCGACTGCCACGGCCCGATGGCTACCAACGCGCGTGTCGCCGCGCGCGTCCTCTCGGTGATGGCGGGCCCGGATAGCTCCGACGCGTTTTCGCTGCGCGCCACCGGTACTGTCGCCTATCCTTCTTCATGGGAGGGGCTGGCGGATGTGCGCCTTGGGCTCGTCAAGGCCCATGCGGGCCTCGATGCACTACCCGCTACCCAAGCGGCGGCCTTTCAAGACGCCCTCGAGCGCCTGCAGGCGGCTGGCGCCACCATCATGCCGATCGACCCACCCACCACTATCGACAACCTGTCGGCCCGTCTGCAGGCGGCTGGCGCAAGCCCCTTCGGTACGCGAGCGAGTGCGAATGCGCTGGTTCGCTATCTGGATAGACGGCCGCAGGGCGCAGCGCAGCTGTTGCCCTTGGCGTTGCCCGCCTATCGGGAGTTCTACAGCGACCTGCCCGCCGAGCCCGAGGCCGTATTGGCCATGGCGCAAACGCCGTACGAGGAGTCCGCGCAGGGCCTGGCGTACGCCGAGCGGCGCGACGCCCTGGTGGCAGAGCTCGAGCGCTTCTGCGCGGAGCGCAAGCTGGATGCCATGGTGTGGCCGACCCTCAATCATGAGGCGCTGCGCGGCGGCGAGTCATGGCCGAGCGGCCGCACGCCCCTGTCTTTTGTGAACTGGCTTGGCTTGCCGGAGGTGTCGGTGCCCGTCGCGTCAGGTCCCGATGGTGTACCCCGCGGCAATATATCGTTTGCCGGATTGCCGTTTACGGACTTCAGCCTGCTCGCGCTGGCGCAGGTGTTTGAGGAGGTGCGCGACTTGGCACCGCGCAGCGCGGGCGTACGTGACCGTCACCCGCTGGGGTGAGCGGCTACGTCTCCGAGGCTTTTCGCTTGTAGCGCTTGTTGAACTTGGCGATGCGCCCGTCTTTCTCGGCAACGCGGTGTTTGCCCGTGTAGTACGGATGCGATGCGCTCGACACGTCGATGGTCATGTAGGGGTAGGTCTTGCCCTCGTACTCGATCGTCTGCTTGGTCTTCAGCGTCGAGCCGACGACGAAGTACTCGTCCGCGCTCGTATCGTGGAACACCACCTCTCGATACTCGGGGTGAATCTCGGGTTTCATCAGCTCTCTCCTAGGAAATCGACAGCGCGAATGGCGCCCCCGACGGCGGTCGTCCAGGGGGCCCATGCGCACTCAATTTTGAACCGGGCCGCGTAGGCTATCGCTTTCGGCGCAGAACGCCAATGCCTGCGAGCGCAGAAGCGAGCAACCAGAGTGCCCCAGGCACGGGCACCGCCGCGACTGCCCACTGCCCAATGACCACGGCATCCCCTAGTCCGGCGTCTGAAAAGGCAGCGAAGTAGATGTCACCAGAGCGGGCACCATCAAGCAGCGCCTGGTACGCGCCGTTGGCCGGATCGAGGCTCCAAGTGGCCGACCCGGCGAAGGCGAGTTCGCCGGTGACGAAGCTGCTGTCGGCGCCGTCGGCGTAATTCCAGACGTTCAGTCCCGCACCGCCCGCGGTATCGGCGAACAACAGCGGAAACCCGCTGGGGTTGTCTTGAGCGCTGACCAGGTCGCCGCTCACGGAGATCCCGAAAACACCCGGGCCTATGAACGAGTTCCCGAAGATACCAGCAAGATAGATCCCAACTTGGTCAGAATCGGTGATAGTCGCCGCGGACAGGCCGTCCGTGGCCGTGATCGTCATCTGATCTTGTACGGCGAGATCAACGCTCAGCAGCGTGGCCCCGCTAGCGACGGCAGCCGGGACGACGGCGATCACCATGAGCAAAATGAGGCGCTTCAGCATGATGTGGCTTCCTTTTCGACGGCGAGGTTACGCGAATCGAATCAGAGCATGAATGATAATTGATCGCATTTAAAGGTGCATCGATGAGCATTCAGGGGGACGACGGCCGACGCGGGGCTAAGCGCGCTCGCCAACCACAAAAAAGCTGACGCTCGCGCTTGGCACCCCGCGCCTGCGACCCTATTTTATCGCCTCGATGCCAGGCGATTTGGGCGACGTGGTACGTCAAGCGCCCGCGGGCTGCCTACCTTCCTGGGGAACGGTTGGGCGCAAGAACAAGCGGCGCTATGCACAAGGCGCATCGTCTCGCCGGCCAATGGTGTCGGGACGGGTGATCAGCCATACTCTCCGACCCATCGCCAGCGGCCAAGGCCGCGCCAAGGACCCTCCCTATGCTGCAACAGAAAGACCTGCGCAAGGCTGGCCTCAAAGTCACACTGCCGCGCCTGAAGATTCTCGAGATTCTCGAGAGCAGTGAGCAGCGCCATCTCAGCGCTGAGGACATCTACAAAGCATTGCTCGATTCGGGCGAAGAGATCGGTCTCGCCACCGTTTACCGGGTGCTTACCCAGTTCGAGGGCGCGGGGCTAGTCACTCGGCACAACTTCGAGGGCGGTCATTCCGTGTTCGAACTCGACGAGGGTGAGCACCATGACCACATGGTGTGTGTCGAGACCGGTGAGGTGATCGAGTTCGTCAACGATGACATCGAACGAATTCAGCATGAGATCGCTGACAAGTACGGCTATGAGATCGAGGACCACAGCCTGGTCTTGTACGTGCGCAAGAAGAGCTGATCGCGAGGAGCTCACTCAGCGCCCCAACTAGAAGCTGCCGGGCCGCTTGAAACCCTGAGGCAATGGGCGACAGACACCGTCCGTGGCCTTCGCACGGTGTCGCCCAATAGGTCACCGGTGTCGGTGTCGGTGCAAACGATACGCCTCTCGCTCAGTCCACCCAGTACGGGCGCTGCTTCGCCATGGGGAACACCTTCGGCAGAATCCCGTGCTGCAGTAGGTTGGCGATGACCGGGCCGTCGCGCGTCATCGTCACCCATACCATGTGATCGAACTCGCCGTACTCGACCCCCCGTAGGGCGCTCACCCCGCCTGTGGTGGCGAGGGCGATCTTCTCGTGTGTGTGCTCGGCGTCGCTGCTGCTGTCGTCGAACTCGTAGGTGTGCAGGTGGCCTGCGAAGATTGTGTAGTTGCGATCGTCGAGCATCGCTTCTACCTCGATCCACTCGGGAGGTCTGTAGTTGTGCTTTGGCCACGGACCCTCCGCTGGGCTGCTCTCACCCTTAGGCGGATGCGCCCATCTTTGGCGCCAATAGGGTTTGTGGACGAACACGAAGGTCCAGCGCACGTCCTGGTGAGTGCCCAGCACCCGCTCCAGGTAGGTGAGCTGCTCGGCCTGTTCGGCGGCGAACAGCTGCGTCCACTCGCGTCGCCACCAGGGGGCGTGCCGACGGTCGAAGAGCTCCGAGTTCAGGACGATGAAGAGCGTGTCCTTGTAGCGGAAGTGATAGAAGCTCTTGCCTAGGCGCTCGGTCCACACCTGCGCCATCGCTCTGTTTTGCCAGTCGTGGTTGCCGGGGGTGTAGAAGAAGGGCGCATCGATACGGTCGACGATCGCATCGAACGCGTTCCACTGCTCATGCAGAACAGCTTCGTCGTCCGTATAGCCTTCGATGAAATCGCCTACGGACATCACGAAGGCCGGCTGCAGGAGATCGATCTTCTGCGCTGCCTGCGCGAACACGCCTGCCCGGGCGCCGCCGGTGCGATCGGTCACGACCAGGAACTGGAACCTCTCCGGGCCATCGAGCACGTCGAGGGATGTCCAGGGCTTGGCGTCTAGATGGTGATGGGGATCGTCGATCTCTACCCTCGCGTGGCCGCCGTGCGCGCCTTCGCTCGATGGGTGGGCGGCCGTTGCCGTTGCGACGGTTAGGGTGAGCAGGCTACCGAACACTCGTAGTCGGTCCATGTCTTGCGATTGCTCCTTGATGCTCACGTAGGCGGCGGATCGTGCCTTGCGGGTGGCTGAGGGGTGACGCTGAGGGAGTGTGTTTGTGCACGATGGCGGCGTTCGCCACCGCGTCGTGCTCCCATGATCTCAAGCGATCCCGCTGCCCCACGAGCGTGAGGCGGCGTTTGGACAGATCGGTCGCGCCATTCCAGCGCTTAGGGCGAGAAACTAGCGCGTTTCGTCGCGGCCCTGGAGGATCGCCGCGAAGAGCCGGGGGTCTACGTTGCCGCCGCTCAGCACGATGGCGACGCGCTCGTAGGCAGCATCCAACTTGTCACTGAGCAGTGCGGCCAGGGCGACAGCGCCGCCGGGCTCCACCACGAGCTTCAGTCGCGTAAAGGCATAGCGCATGGCGTTGCGCACTTCGTCTTCGGTCACCACCAGCCCGCCTCGCAACCGCGGCTGGTTGACGGCGAAGGTCAAGGCGCCTGGACGTGGAGCGAGCAGGGCGTCGCAGATAGAGGCCTGTCGCGTATTGGCCTCCTCTCGCTGGCCGGACTGCAGGGAGCGCGCGTGATCGTCGTAGTGCGCCGGCTCCACGGCGAATAAGTGTGTGTGTGGGCTGAGTGCCTGCGCCGCTAGGGCGCAGCCTGCGATGAGTCCGCCGCCTCCGCAGCACACGAGCAGCGCATCTACCTGTTCGCCTTGTGAGGTCAGGTCTTGGAACAACTCAAGACCCACCGTGCCTTGGCCCGCGATGATGTGGGGATCGTCGAAGGAGGGCACGATAACGCCGCCGTCGCGCGCTGCCAGGGCGTGGGCGATGTCCTCGCGGGACTCGGTACGCCGATCGTAGGTGACAAGCTCAGCACCCAAGGCGCGGGTGTTGTCGAGCTTGATGGCTGGTGCGTCTGCCGGCATGACAATCCGCGCGCGAACCCCGCACAACGCGGCTGCGGCCGCCACGCCCTGCGCGTGATTGCCCGACGACCACGCGATGACGCCGCTCGCCTTCTCCGCCGCCGACAGCTGACTGATGCGATTGTAGGCGCCGCGGAACTTGAAGCTGCCCGCCACTTGCAGCAGTTCGGGCTTGATCGCCGTGCGGCGGCCCACCGCGCGATCCAGGTGGTCGTTGCGAAGCGTCGGCGTGCGTTGCGCCACCCCGCGTAGTCGCGCGGCGGCGGCCTCGATGTCCGCGAAGGTGGGGAGTGCCTGTTCGCTCATCTCATCACTCTAGCGGCTCTGCTGACTGCCCTGTGTTTGGATCCAGCCGTCCACGATCTCATCCAACACGCCCAGCGGCATGGCGCCATTGAGCAGGAGCACGTCGTGGAAGTCGCGTAGGTTGAATTCCTCGCCTAAGGCCCGCTCGGCTCGCTCGCGCATTCGCAGGATCGCCAGCTGTCCCGTCTTGTAGCCCGTCGCCTGCCCCGGGTTCACGGCGTAGCGGTCGATCTCGCGCTCCACGCGACCGTCGGGCAGTCCGGTCTGAGCGCCGAGGTATTCGACGGCTTGCTCGCGCGACCAACGCTTGGCGTGTAGACCCGTGTCCACGACCAAGCGGGTGGCGCGGAAAAGCTCCATCTGCAGCCTGCCGAGGTCGCCCAGGGGATCGTCCGCGTACACGCCGATGTCTTCGGCCACCAGTCGCTCGCTGTACAAAGCCCATCCTTCGACATAGGCATTGAAGGCGGGCACCGTGCGCAGAAACGGCACGCCGTCGATCAGCTGGGCGAGGGCCCCCTGGAAGTGATGGCCGGGCGAGGCCTCATGGTACATGAGCGTCGGGAGCGCGAACCTCGGAATCTCCGCAGTATCGCGCTGGTTGATGTAGAAGCGACCTGGCCTGGACCCGTCCAAGGCGGGTGGTCGATAGTAGCCCGTGCTAGAGGATGCTTCCGCGTACTCGGGGACGCGCAGAATCTCCACTGGCTGGGGCGGCAGCGTATTGAAGTACGTACCGATTGACTCCATCAGCTTGGCGTCTAGGGCATGCGCGTAGGCGATCATGGCGCTGCGACCTGATTCATCGTTGCTAAACAGGTTCGCCGGATCCTCGCTCAGCTGCTGCATGCGCTCGGCCACCGTGCCCTCGCTGAGCCCTTGGCTGACCAGGATCGTGTCCATCTCTCCTTGAATGCGCGCGATTTCATCGAGGCCGATGCGATGCAGCTCATCAGCCGAGAGCTTAGTGGTGGTGTTCGCCTCCAGGGCGGCAGCGTAGATCGCCGCACCGTTTGGAATGCGCCAGATACCCGCGTGATGGTCGCTCTCGGGGCGCATCGCCTCGAACAGCTCGATGAGCTCATCGTAGGCGGGAATGACCTCGGTTCGGACCCGCTCTGTCGCTCGCGCCAGGTAGGCGTACTGGGTGGCCTCACCGAAACGCTTGGCGGCTTCCAGGCGGCGGGCCAGGGAGCTCACCAGCACGTTGTCCGGCGCCTCTGCCGCTGTGAAGTTGCGCATGCCCTCAAGGGTCTTATCGATAATGAAATCCGGAGGGCGCACGCCACCTTCGCGATCTCGCTGCACCCGTGCGGTCACCTCGCGCAGCACCCGGGCAAACTCGCTGAGGCGGCTCAAGTAGCGCTCTACGCTCTTTGCGCTCTCTATCTTGTGTGCATCTGTCAGTAGGGCGGGGAGGGCGATCGTCACGCCGGTGAGCTGATTGACGCGATAGCCGAAGGGGTCGAGCTCGGCTTGCCGAAGCAGGCTCTCGAAGAACCAAGCCGCGATTTTCCAGCTCCAAAGGTCCTGCCCCTCGAGACCCTCCGGCCCGTAGCGATCTAGGCCCTCGAGGGCGCTGCGCAGGAGCCTGCGCGTCTTCTCATCCTGCTCCGCCGTGTAGCTGGCGAGGCGGCCGGAGTGAAAGTCGAGAGGCGTGTTGTCGATCGCCCCGATCTGTGTGAGCAGTTCCGGCGAACTCAGCATGAACTGCAGCGTGATCTTGTTGATGTAGAGGTTGACGTTGATCGGTCGCCACCAGAGCGCGGCGTAGGCGAGCGCACCCACCCCTAGCAAGACGACTCCACCGCCTAGCAGCAGACGCTTGAGCACAGTCATGGCAGGGTCCTCATCGGCGCTCACGCGGTATGCCCACGGTGGCCCGCGCGAACTCGGGGACGGGAAGGGTGATCGTGGCGGGCGGGGCAGTGCCGCCTTCGAGCCACTCGCCAATGGCAATGGCAAGCTGCGGATCGGCGACCAGCGCTTCGTGGAATGCGGCGTGGGAGCCGCGCTCGACTACCGTGAGCGAGGCATTGGGGAAGTTCGGGAAGGCGGCGTAGGCATTCTCTATGGGGGTGGCCGTGTCCCAGTTGCCGTGGATGAATAGGGCTCGCACGGGGCTTTGGAAGGGCTCACGGAACCAGGCGGGCAGGGGTGTGATCTGCCAGCCGCGGCAATAGGCCTCATAGGTGGCGAGATCGCTGGCGAAGGGTTGCTGCCCTTGCCGCAAGCGCTCGGCTCGGGCGTCGCTGATCCAGGAGGTGCAATCGAAGGTGCCGAGGGCCGCCGGGCCCCAGCCCTTGCCGATGTTCCAGGAGATCAGCAGGCGTCTGGCCTGAGTCATGAAGAAGGCGCCCTTGAGAAGCTTGGCGTACTCGGCCGGCCAGTCGGTCATATGGCGACGCTTGGTCAGGCTGTAGTCCAAGCCCCCGCGCAAGCTTGTACCGAGCTCGTACGGCGTGAGACCGCGAGAGACAGGCCGTTCACGCGGTGGCGTTTCGATCAGCCCGGTCGCAGCCTGCAGGGGATTGTCGAAGCCGTGCGCACCGTTCCAAGCCCCTCGGGCGGAGCCGGCGATGCGCTCGAGGGCGGCGGTGGTGGCGATCGGGTCGTCGACGGTCTCATCCAGGCCCTCCACGCCGGAGATGATCATGTGGCTGATGCGCGTCGGTGCCACCCGGGCCAGGGTGATCGCCCAATGGGAGCCGAAGCTGATGCCGAAGAGGCCCAGCTGGTCGTAGCCGAGGGCGTCGGCCACGGCGAGCACGTCGGCCGCCGCTTCGAGCACCGTGTAGCCATCGAGATCGAACCCCTCGTCTAGGAGCTTCTCCCGGCAGGCGGCTGCCGATGCTTGCCACAGATCCAGGAACTGCGCTTGGGTCTTGATCACCCGCCACTTCTGACGAGGACCCGTGCATTCGGCGTGGGGTGTGGAGAGGTAGCCGCCCCGAAGGTCCACGATAATCACATCGCCATGGGGCTGAAAGAGCCGGATCAGGCGGGCCTTGTCCTCCTGCAGGTAGCCGCCGTCCTCCAGTTGCTGGTTGTAGGAGGACCCTGGTCCGCCCGCGAGCAGGAACGTCGGCGCTCCCTGAGTTCCCGCGAGGGCCGGCACCCGCCGAAACCCGATACTGATCGTCCTGGCGTTCTCATCAGCGCGGTTCTCGGGTACGTCAATGTGCCCCTCCTCGAGGGTGATGGACTCGCCGCTATCGAGTTCGACGGCCACCTGCTTGAGGGCTGGGGCTGCGGTGGCCATAGTGCTCACTAGTGCTAGGCCGAGTTTTACTAATGAATACGATAGTACGCGGGTCCATGATCTTGTCGTCTGCTCCGTCCCTGCGCGATTAACTGCCATACAGTCGCTCCCATCGATCGATGATCTCGCCGTCTTCAACGACATGAAAGTGTGAGTACTGCGCGGCGGTCGCGCAGGCGTGGTTGGGTAGCACCTGCAAGAGGGAGCCGATCGGAAGCTCCTGCCATGGCAGGGGGGCGTCACCCTCGCGGCGCGATACGACACCGTGCTCCTGATTGGTCGAGACCACGACGAGGTCTTGCAGCGGGGTGCCGTTGCGATCGGTGACCACGCCGTAGCCCTGATCCACCCGCTGGCTTTGGGTCCCTCGATCGCGCGACAGGGCGGTCCAGCCGCCATCGGTAATGAGCCAGTTACGCTCTCGCTGGTACCCGCTCACGCTCACCAGCACGCTTAAGGCGATGTCCTCCAGCGAGCACATACCGATACCCGCCATGACGAGGTCGAAGAAGGTGTAGACCCCGGCGCGCACTTCGGTGACGCCCTGCAAATCGTCGATCGCGAAAGCGGTGGGCGTTGAGCCGACAGACACCACCGGGCACGGAAGGCCAGCGTCGCGCAAGCGCGAGGCAGCGAGCAGCGATCGGTCCCGTTCCTGCTGGGCCAAGTGCTTGCGCGCCTGGGCGGTGTCGCAGCCGTAGGATTCGCCGGCGTGCGTCATCACCCCCGCGAGCTCGGTGTGCCGAGCGCTGTGGAGCAGGCGGCCCACCTCGATAAGCCTATCGCTGCGCGGCAGGGCCCCCGCGCGATGGCCGTCGGTGTCGAGTTCGATCATGATGGGAAAGGTCACGCCCTGGGCTTCGCCGGCCTGGGCACACGCCTGGGCCATCTCGGGGGAGTCGACCGTCAGCTGCAAGCGGCAGCCCTGCTTCAGGAGGTCCGCGGCATGAATAATTTTGTTAGGTGTAATGCCTGCACCGTAGAGGATGTCGCGGAAGCCGTGGGCGAAGAAGTAGTCCGCCTCGCGCAGGGTGGAGACGGTGATGCCCTGCACCCGGCCCGCGCGCTGCACTTCGCGCGCGACGGGCACGGATTTGTGGGTTTTCACATGGGGGCGTAGATGGCCGCCGAGGCGTTCCATATGAGCGGAGAGCCGCTCGAGGTTGCGACGCATCCGCGGCAGGTCGAGCAGTAAGCACGGCGTCTCAAGGGCGTCGAATCCCTCGGGCAGCAGGGCGTTGTGATTCATGACCTTGGATCGAGGGGGATCGCGGCCCCCGCGGCTATGGCTTTGTCCAGGGCGACGCGAGCGGCGGCCAGATCTTGCAAGCCAACCCCCGTGCTGTCGAAGAGCGTGATCTCATCGTGCCGCGTTCGCCCTGGGTGCTTTGCGCTGAGCACGCGGCCCAAGGGCACGATGTCACGAGACGTCAGCCAGCCTTCGTCGACCGCGTGCCGGCATTCGCCGAGGGTCGCGTTCTGCTCTGGCACATCCCCGAACGCAGCGCATGCGCGAAATAGCTGTGCGTCCACCTCCTGCTTGCCTCGCGTGTCCGTGCCCATGCAGGCCAGATGGGTGCCGGGGCGAATCCAGGCGGCGTCGAGAATCGGCGCGAATGACAGCGCGACGGTGATGATCACATCGCTCTGCTCGCAGAGGGCCTGGGGGTCGCAGACCTCCACCGCTACGGCGAGATCTGTCAGCGACTCCCGAAGTCGCTGTGCGCTCTCACCGCGCCGCGAGGCTACGAGCACGCGCTCGAAGCGGCGCTCAGCCACCGCCGCGCGTACCTGGAAGTCCGCTTGGCCGCCAGCGCCGAGAACGCCGAGCGTGCGGGCGTCGTCGCGGGCAAGGTACCGAATGGACAGCGCGCTGGCGGCGGCCGTCCGCAGGCCGGTGAGGTGCGTGCCGCACACCAGTGCCTGCGGCTGACCGGAGTCCGGGTCACACAGCAGGATGGTCGACTGGTGGTTGGCGAGCCCTCGATCACGGTTGGCCGGCCATAGGCCGCCCGCCTTGACGCCCAGGACCGGTGCCGACGCATCGAAGCCCGATTTGAAGCCGAACACGGCGTCCGCGTAGCCCAGCGCCTGGCGCACGACGGGAAAGCTCTGCGCCTGGCCCGTGGCCATCGCGCGGAATGCGCTCGCCACGGCGTCGGTCACATCCGCTTGCGCCACGCACTGTTCGGCTGCTGATTCGCAGATGAAGTAGATCACGCGAGATGCCTGCAATTCGAGGAGGGCAATAAATCTATATCTAAAGTAACTTGATATCAAGATAAAAATCCTGCACCCTGCAGTCATCGCTACCACCTAAAATTCTGCTGATGACCAGTTCACAACGTTGTTCCTTTCTTGCCTGTTCTCGTGCAACGGCGCCTGGGGATTGCAGCCGAGCAGCCGCGAGCAGCCTCCCGGCAATCCATGGGTGGGGCGTCATCGCACTCTTAGGACTCGTGCTGCTTTTCGCCCGTGCCGTACACGGACAGACCACCAGTGAGGCCTTTGAATCGGGCCTGCGTCCCGCGGTGCGCGCGATCGATGACCCTCCGGTACGCTGGACCCTCGAAGAGCGCATGGCCCATCACGGCGTGCCGGGTGTTTCCGTCGCGTTGATCAAGGGCGGGGAGATACGTCTCGCTAAGGGTTACGGCGTGCGCGCATCGGGGGGCAGCGAACGGGTCGATCCGCAAACGGTGTTCTCCGTGGGATCGCTCAGCAAGACGGCGGCTGCGCTGACCGCCCTGCGCCTGGTAGGCGACGGACGCATCGATCTGGATACGGAGGTGAACCGCTACCTCCGGTCGTGGCGCGTACCCCCTGCTGAGGTTGCCAACGGCAAGCCCGTGACCCTGCGCGGCCTGCTGTCACACTCCGCGGGCATATCAGTGCACGGTTTCGCTGACTACCTGCCGCAAGAGCGCATCCCGAGCCTGCTGCAGATCCTCGACGGTTCAGGGCCCGCCAAGAACGCGCCGATTCGCGTGATTTCCGAGCCCGGCGCCACGTCCCGCTATTCCGGCGGTGGCACGACGGTGGCCTCCCTAGTGATCGCCGACGTCACTAACATGACCTTCGAGGCCGCGGCGGAGCAACTGCTCTTCGCCCCTTTGGGACTGTCGCGAAGTACCTATGAGAATCCCTTACCGGCCTCCTTCGGAAATATCGCCAACGCCCACGATCGCCATGGCTCTCCGACGGCCTTGCCGCGGGGTTGGCACACGTTCGCGGAGACCGCCGCCTCCGGGTTGTGGACCACGCCCTCGGACTACGCGCGCCTGCTCTTGGCGCTGAGTGATAGCACCGTGGCGGCTGAAGGTGGATTCCTGCCCCCCGCACTGGCCCGCGATGCCCTTACGGAAGTGGGCCCCAGCCCACACGGGCTCGGTCCGCGCTTGGAGGGAGCGGGAAGGGATCGCCGCATGGTCCACTCGGGCGCCAACGATGCCTATAAGGCGTGGTATGAGGTCTACCCCAATCGTGGGGAGGGCGTCGTCATCTTCACCAACGGTGCCAACGGTCGAGCGTTGTACAAGGAGCTCCTGCGGGCCATCGCCGACCAGTTCGGCTGGCCAAGCCACCGGGAAGTTCTGGTCGACGACCGCACCCTTGCGCGTGAGCAGCTGGTGGCGATCGCCGCTGAGTACGATGCGATCAGTCCTGAGGACGACGCCGACTGGCGCGGTCGATTCAACGCGCCAGAACCCTTCAGATTGTTCGTGAAGGGCAATGCGCTCTACATGGGGGAGGAGTCGTTCCGAGTCGGATTGCTGCGCGCAGAGCGTGACCCTGTTCGACTGCATGCAGTCGATGAGCAGACGCTGGTGGATGAAGGTGGGGAGTACCGTTTGCAGATCGTGCAGAACGCGGAGGGACGGGACACGGGGGTGCACGTGTGGACGGCTGGCCAACGGGCCCGCTACGCGCGAGTGAAGCGTTGGAGCGTGACCCTTCCGATCGGTTGAGGAGTAGGCGAATGCCCCGAGACACCCAAACTCAGCCGGTGCGAATCGCCGTCGCGCAATTCGTCCACGAAGCCACGACGTTCTCAGCTGCGAGGGCTGGTCTGGGCGATTTCGCGCCGGCCGTGCTCGACGGCGATGCCCTGCTCACGCACTACGACGCGATTCGCAGCTTCCGCCAGGTGGCGGAGGAACACGCGGGCGTCGAGGTGGTTGCCCTGCGGTCCTTTGGCGAGGTGATTGGAGGATCCTCCGTGGGCGCCATCACCGCCGAAGCCTTCGAGCACTACACGGGCATGATCGCCCATGATCTTCGTCGGCGGGGGCCGTTTGAAGCGGTGTATTTGCGTTTGCATGGCGCGGCCGCCGTTGAGGGAATCGCAAGGCCCGAGGCAGAGCTAGCCCGCCGTGTGCGGGAAGTGGTTGGCCCCGACGTGCCGATCGCCGGCACCTTCGACCCCCACGGCAACGAGGACGAGGCGTTCCTGCGCCACGCTGACTTCTCCCTCGCCTACAAGTATTTCCCCCACTACGACAGCGCATTGCAGGGCGCGCGCGCGGCCCGCCTGCTCATTCGTGCGGCCCGTGGCGACTACCGTGTCAAGACCGCCACCGTGAAGCCCCCCATCATCACGCCGACGGTGCTGCAGTGGACCGGCCAGGACCCCTGGATGAGCATCATCCAGCGTGCGCTAGTGTGGGAGGCACGCGAGCCTGATACCTACGTAAGTGTTTTCTTCGGTTTTCCCTGGAATGACGCGGTCGATGCTGGGGCCACGGTACAGGTCATGACCAACGATGATCTCGCCTTGGCCCAGCACATCGCCGAGGACATGGGCGACTACATGCTGCGCCGACGACGCGCGCTGTTCAGCACGCCGATCGTGGCGCCCGATCGCGCGGTGACCCAGGCGCTCGAGGCGACCCACGCGGGTGCCACGCCCGTCGTGCTCGCCGATTACTCCGATCGTGCCGGCGACGCCACCCATATTCTGCGCGAGATCCTGCGCCAAGGGTTGCCCGGCGTGCTCTACGCCACCTTGCGGGATGAGCGTGCGGTCAGCGCGCTGTTCGAACGCGACGCGCGGGCGGGGGATCCGTTCGTTGGCTCCGTAGGAGGGTTCGTTGTGGACGGCGCGAGCGGCCAGCCGGTGCCGATCACCGGGACGATCTCGGGTCTGTACGAGCACGGGGCAGGAGAGCAGCGCCAGCGCTACGTCGCCATCGCCTTCGGGCAGGATTCGCTGCTGGTGCTTTCCGATCAGCTGGTGCAAATTACCTCGCCCGCCATGGTACGCGCGATCGGTATCGAGGGTGTTGATCGCTACTCGACCTGGGTACTGAAATCGCGCGCGCACTTTCGGCGGGGATTTGACGATAACGGCTACGCGAAGACGATCATGATCGTCGATGCCCCAGGCCCGTACCTAGGCACCGTGCACCTGGACGCACTGCGCTACGAGAACATCCAGCTGCGCGAGATGTTTCCCTTCAGCGAAGGTGGTTTGGACGTGGCGAAGGGCTGAGCGCCGGTCAGATCGCTAAGGTAAGCGAGAGCTTGCGAAGAAGATCCGCCAGCCGGCGCGCCTCCTGCTCGTTCAGGCCGCCCAGGGCCTCGTGCGCCACCTGAAAGCGCACGGCGACGGCGTCGTCCACGGTCCGCTGCCCCTTGCGCGTGAGCTTTACGATAGTGCCGCGCCGGTCCGTCGGGTCCGGCTCTCGCGCGATTAGCTCGGCTTGCTCAAGGCGATCGAGGCAGGCGGTCATGGCGCCGGAGGTGATCAAAACGGAGCGGCGTAGCGCTGTGGGGGTGCGCTTGTAGGGCGTGCCGGATCGGCGCAGGGTGGCGAGGACATCGAAGTCTGTATAGCGAAGGCTCAGCGGTTTCAGCGCGGTGTTTGCCTGCTGTTCGAGGAGGGCGCCGAGATAGACGATACGTCCCACGACGCCCATGGCGCCGGCGTTGAGATCCGGGCGTTCGCGTGCCCAATCCGCGAGCAGCTCGTCGAGCAGATCAATAGGCTGGTTGCTGTTGATGTGCGATCTCCCGGGTGTGTCTAGCACGCGCGCTACGCGGTGGCGTGCTCGTGGTAGGAGCAGACGGCGTGGTTGCGAGCTGGTGGGCGCCGGTCGCGGCGATTCCCTGAGTAAGTTACTTTACATCAAGATACTCATCGCTGCTGGGAATTAGTGGCGGCGACGCCGCGGCTGGGCTTGCACTGGGCGATCATCAAGGCGGTCGTTGGGGCGCAGACTCACGTCCACGACATGTGGAGACTCAAAAATCCGCTCTGAGAGACAGTGTGAAGGCGCGCGGTCCCTCGAAGGTGAACGCACCGTTACCGCTGACGCTCCAACCGAAGGTATCGAACAGGTTGCTCAACCTGCCGCGCAGCACCAGCGTGCGCTCGCGAAGGGTGAACTGACGGCGGAATCCGAGATTTACCAGAGTGCGTTCCGGGATGCGCAGCTGATCGAGCTCATCGCCATTCTCGAGCCCACGGCTGAAGACGCTCACGTCGAAGGACCATCCAGATGCCCAACGCGGCCGATAGTCGAGGTCTACGGTCGTTACTCGGCGCACCACGCCGATGGGGTTCGAGGACAGTTCCCCTTCGTCCACGGCGTCGCCCGTGAGCGTGGCATCGAGCAGCAGGGTACCAACGACCATCTGCAGTTCGGGCGTGACCAACCCGGCGAGTGACAGCTCCACGCCCCGATTGGTCACGGTGCCACGCTCGATGAACAGTCGTTCGCCGTTGAGGCCGAAGAAGGGCTTCTCGATCGAGAAGACGCCGGCCACGGCCGTGAGGGACCCCACCCTTGCGCGCAGGCCCGCATCGGCTTGGCGGGTCTCTATCGCTGGCGGCGCCTCATTTCGATTGAGGGAAATCGCCGGTGCCGTGGGGCTTTCCTCAAAGCCCGTCACGACGCCGCCGTAAGCGACCAGCCAGGGGCGTAGTTCGAGGGCGCCGGTGGCGTTGTAGAGCACTGGGCTGGCGTTGGAGGTGACGGGGCTGTCGAGAGGGTCGTTCAGCACCCGTTTGTAGTCGGTGAACTGAACGCCTAGGTTGAGCTGACCGACTCCTTGCCAGCGCAGGTCGTAGCTCAATCCGCCGGTGATCTGATCGACCTCTTCCCGGCTGACCTCGGAGAAGGTCACGTCGGGTTCGGGCAGGGGATTAGCGACATCGATGCGTCCCTCACCGAGATCGATTTCGACACCGCCGCCGAAGCGTCGCTCGCGCTGCCTTGCGCGTACGCTGAGGGCGAAGGTGTGCAAGCGTCGCTCGCCCTGCAGGCGCTTGGAGAAGCGCGCCTCCAAGGAATCGGACACCGCGTCGCGGGCGGGGCCGAGGAATGCCAATCGTTGCCCTGTCGCGTCGGGTTGTACCTGGGTGAAGAACTGGCCTGCCTGGCCGTCATCATCGAAGCCGGAGCGAAATAGCCCTAGCTCGATGTCGACGAGGCGGGGCTCGAGCTTGGCGATCAGACCGACGTTGTAGCGATCGCCTTCGAAGCCCACCCAGGACTGTCCGACGAACTCCCGACGGGGCACGCGAGGCGGCGTGTCGGCGGTTGCCGGGAAGTAGCGGGGGGATATTTGCTCTTGGAGCAGGGCCGTGTAGTCGGCGAGCAGCGTGACGTCGACACGCGGGCGCGGTTGCAAGCGCACGGTGCCCCCGACGGTAGCGAACTTGTCTGTTGAGCCGTCGCCGAATTCGAAGCGATCGAAGCCGACGCCGCCGGTGGTTTCCACGACGCCATCGGCGAAGCGCCCCTGGAGGTCGATGGCGAAGCCGTAGCCCCCGTACTCGTTGAGTCGCAGGATGGCGCTTTGCGTAGGGCTCTCGGCGACGCGTCGCAACGAAAAGTCGGCTATGCCCGTCGGCGCGGGCAGTAGATAGCCTTGCGCCGTCAAACCTGCGCGGATCGTGGAGCCGGAGACGAGGCGCCCGCTGAAGCCCGTCTGGCGATCGATGAACAGACCCTCGATGCGCACATTTCCGGCGCTGGTCGGGCTGAAGCCCCGCACGCTGCCCGGGCTGTACAAGCCGATCTGCTCCTCGCCCACGCTGGCGCCGAATGCATCGTCTACGGAACGGACGACGTTCTCCGCCGCCCGCTGCGCCGACGCGTCGAGCGCAAGCAGGACGAACGTCGCGAGCAGGGCGTGCCAAAGCCGCCGTGGCCGCGGAGCGGTCAACTCAGTTCAACGGGTAAGCGGTGATAGTCACCGCGTCGAACGCGCCGGCTCGGTAGGCGACTGGCGAGGCGGGCTCGCTGCCACCAGCCAGCCGGCTACGCTGAGCACACCGATCCAGCTCAGCAATGCGCTGAACTGTTGCAGTTGCCACAGCACGACGGCGGGCGCGAACGTGAGCACCCATGCGGCGATGCCGGGCAGACGTGCGCGCTGACGACGATCATTGTGGTGGACTTTGCGCCGGCGCCTATCCGTGCTCGTCAGGAAAGCGATGGCGCCGATGCTCACTGTGCTAGCGATGACTAACGCCAAAAGCATGCTCATAGGGGATGCGCTTCTCGCCTGCCAGTGACTAATCGGCGCTGGTGGCCGCGAGCTCCATTGGCTCGTCGCTCGCCCGCGGACTCGGCAGCAACTTCACTCCCAATGCGCCCAGAAGGGTTGCTGTGCCCGCCACCAGCAACACGGTGTCGATGCCGATCACCGGCACGCCGTCGGGCGCTAGCAAGTCTCCCTAGCCGGCGACTGGCGGGGCCCCTATCGCTGATCGTCGCGATTCTGATCATGGCCTGCACACCCTGTGGATGCCCAAGGGCGGCTCTGGCGTGGACAATGTCGTCTTCGCTCTGGTGTTGTTCCCAGCTTACTGGGCCCTCGCGTTTTTCTACATCCTGATCGAGCAGAGCATGGTCCGCGCCAGCCCCATCATGGCGGGCGTGCTCGCGATCTCGGCCTTTTCCATCTTTTGCGCCTTCACGGCCGCCTGAAGCCAGGAGTTCTGCCCTATGAGCCTCGTCAACCAGGACCCAGCGCGTAACGAGCGCAGCGCGCGCCATGGTGTCACTCCACCACCCCGATCGCTGCAGCGTAACCAAAAATCGTTCTCATTTGTATTGCATTCTCGGCTACGCGGTTGCCCGGTGCCCCATCGCCACGCCATGCCACGGGAGTGCGCGGCGGCGAGTCGGCAAACGGCCCTGGATTTCCTACGGTTTAGGCGCCACCGCAGCGAAGTGCGCGAGAGCGTTGCGGGCGATTTGCTCACCTTGCTCTTGGACGAAGTGGCCGGCGTCGGCCAACTCCATCGGCGGCGGGCAGCCCGCGATCAACGCGCGCATGTGACCCATCACCTCGGGGCCCAGCATGGGGTCGCGCATGCCGATCGCCATGAACGACTCGCCGGTCCAGTGTTCGCTCCAAAAGGAGACCGCTCGCAGCGAGGTGTCTACCCCCGGGACGTCTGGGCGGGTGGCGACCAACGATGGGAAGCGGCGCACGCCTGCCTTGTGGCGGACGTCCGGGAAGGGCGCATCGTAGGCGGCCACCTCGGCGGGACGAATTCCCGGGGTGTTCCGGCGCATGACCTCGCCGACTGGCACGTCGGGGTGCCGGTCGATAAAGGCCTTCCACGCGAGGAACGCGTCGTTAACCTCACCGGTCATGATGCCCGTGTTCATGATTAACAGGCGTTTGAATCGCTCGGGCATGTCTTGGGGAATCGTCAGCCCTAAGACGCCACCCCAGTCTTGGCATACGAGGGTCACGCCTTGCAGATCCAAGCGCTCGATTAAGCGCATGAGGTAGTTGCGGTGGAAGTCGAAGGTGTAGGTGTCATCGTCGATCGGCTTGTCTGAGCGGCCGAAGCCGAGCAAGTCTGGCGCGATGACGCGTGCGCCCGACTCGACGAACACGGGGATCATCTTGCGATACAGAAAGCTCCAGCTCGGCTCGCCGTGCAGGCAGAGGAACACGTGGTTTGCACTCGGGTCGCCCTCATCGAGGTAATGGCCGCGCAGACCTTCGTAGCCCGGGAGATCGTCGACGTAGTGAGGATCGAAGGGGAAGTCCGGTAGGCCCGTAAAGCGGTCATCAGGGGTTCGCAAGGCATTGACGGTCATGGGCGGGATCTCCTTACCTCGAGAGCAGCGCAATAGGTCACTTGACCTAGAGGTTGCGGACTCTAGGTCAGGTGACCTATCTTGTCAACGCTTGGTTGTGACCAGAATCGGCGGCCTCGTGCGGATGTGGGTCGGTGGCTGGGAAGGGTAGTCAGTCACATGCGGAACGAACGTCCCAAGGCGGCCGAGATCCTGGCCTGCGCGATGTCCATCTTGCGCGAGCGAGGGGATCACGGTCTCACGATGCGCAAGGTGGCGGAGGCGGCGGGTATCTCGTTGGGGCATCTCCAGCATTACTTTCCCACCAAGAACGATGTGCTAACGGCCTTAGTGGGTTTGCACTTCGCGCAATGCACTGCAGCGCTCCGCGACCGAATTGAGGGTGGCCAGGCCGATAGTTGCGAGGAGCGAGTTGCCCGCTTGATAGCACTCGGCTTCGAATACGCTCAGGACGAGCAGACCTGCTGCGTGTTCCGCGAGTTCTGGGCACTATCCTCTCGCAATGCGCAGGTGCATGCGCTGCTCGACGTGTACTACCGGGAGTACTGCGCGGTGATCACCGGATTCCTCGAACCCTTCGCCAAGTCCCCCGCGGCGGCGAGCGCGGCGACTGCGCTGCTGATGCCATGGTTGGAGGGGTACACAGTCACCGCGAGAGCGCTCGAATCGGATCAGGAAGAACTGGCTAGCCGGCTTGCCGAGACCTTGCGATGGGTGCTCGGCTCGGACCGCGACCTCCGCTGAACTCACCCGCTTCATCCGCGAGCGTAGCCTTCACCATGGTCATGCCGGGGTGGGGCCTACACACTGTCGTACACCACGTATAGTGAGACCGTCACCCACTGCAGCCTCGGCGAGATTTCGTGCCCGACTCCCAGCCCCGATGTAACTCCTACTACAACGCAACGATCTTGCGAGAGACTGACTACCCTTCGCTTCGCGGTGATGTCCGGGCAGATATCGCCATCATCGGCGGGGGCTTCAGCGGCGTGAACACGGCCCTGGAGCTCGCTGAGAGGGGCTTTGAGGTCGCCGTCGTCGAGGCGAACAAGATCGCCTGGGGGGCCACCGGGCGCAACGGCGGGCAGATCACCGGCAGCTTGTCGGGCGATGAGGCAATGACCAGGGCTCTTCGAAAGCGCCTGGGTTCAGCGGCGGAGGACTACGTTTGGCGGATGCGCTGGCGCGGGCACGACATCATCAAGGCTCGGGTCGAAAAGTACGCCATCGATTGCGACCTGAAGCACGGTCACCTGCACGCCGCCTATACGCCAGGGCACATGCCCGAGCTGCAGGCGATGCACAATCAGGGGCACGCCCGGGGCATGGGGCAATACCTGACGATGCTCAGCCGCGAGGAAGTGCCCGAGTACCTCGGGACTGAGATCTACCACGGCGCCCTACACAACACGAAGAACATGCACCTGCACTCGGTGAATCTCTGCATCGGCGAGGCGCGGGCGGCACAAAGCCTGGGCACCCGGTTCTTCGAGCACTCACCGGTGGTGCGAATCAAGCACGGACCGAAGCCGCAAGTGGTCACGCAGCACGGGGTGATCTCCGCCGATACGGTCGTCCTGACGGGCAATGCCTACCATCGCCTCGAGCGACGTAAGCTAATGGGAATGTTGTTCCCCGCGTCGCTCGGCAACATGGCGACGGAGGTGCTGAGCGATGAGCAGGTCGCGTCGGTAAATCCGAAGGATCTGGCCGTGTACGACTGCCGCTTCATCCTCGACTACTACCGCCTGACGGCAGACAAGCGACTGATGTTCGGCGGGGGCACGAACTACTCTGGGCGCGATTCGAAATCGGTCGCGGGGGAACTCCTGCCCGCGCTTTTGCATGTGTTCCCCCAGCTGCGGGGCATTGAGATCGAGTTCGAATGGACCGGATTGGCGGGGATCGTGCTGAACCGCATCCCCCAAGTCGGTCGCACGGCGAACAACGTCTACTACCTGCAGGGCTACTCCGGCCATGGCGTCGCCACCTCGCACATCATGAGCGAGATTCTGGCGCACGCCGTCGCCGGTGACATGACCGAGTACGATCACTTCGCCACCATGAGGCATTGGCGGATTCCCCTGCCTGAGTGGTTTGGCAACCAGGCATTGGCCTTGGGGATGCAGTGGTACAAGCTGGCGGAGAAGTGGCGCTGAGGGACCTCGCCTTGCTGCGCCCTGCGTCACTGTGACGCGCGGCGCCAAGCGATACGTTTCGGCCCTGCTCTTGCGCCGGTAAGCGCTCGCTGAGGGCGGCCACACTCCCTTGATGCGGGCTGCGCACTCGCGGGAGCTGGGGCTGCTGCATCAGTGGCTTACGTCAGGCTCTCGCCTTTTGGGGAACCCCCGTTTCTGCCCGTTGCAGGTAACTGACAGGATTCGCTGCTCGTTTCCGTATGAGTGAGATAGGGGAGCAGGATCCTGTGCCGTTGGCGCTGCGTCTCGCGTGCTCCTCCCGTCCCGCCCTGGCAACGAACTGGAGAAGCCACCATGCCCCGGATGCTAGCGAGTAGTGCCCTCATTTTCGCGCTGACGATCTCAGCAGGCCATGCCTCGTCTCTCGAGTACGATTTCGAAACGACCCTCCCAGGGCCGGGAGATGCGATCACCGTGAGCTTCGACGCGCAGGGCGACGTCGCCATTGGCGACCCCACGATCATGAACGGACTCTTGTTCCTCGGTGCGGGGTCGGATGGCTTTGGGGCGGACGCCGTTTCGCAGTCGTTCCTGGTGAACGTCTTTTCCGGTCGCAACGTCTCCGTGTCGGCCGACATCGATGCTGCCGGCGACTCGGACGATGAGGCGCTAGTCTTCGCCCGCGCCGACTTCGATTCGCAGAGCGCCTACACGGCTGGGGTGGACTTGGGCACGGGCACGCTGTTCATCAGCCGTTCTGCCGGGGGCGTCAGCGAGCGCCTGCTCGAGAGCACGGTCGCGCTGCCTGGCGAGGGGCCCCTGAACCTCACGCTGACCGTCATCGATGATCTCCTCACGGCGACGCTACTCGATTCGTTCGGGATGATGATCGCCATGGAGACCATCGAGGACTTGAGCGGCGCCACGCTTGGCGCGGGCCTGACGGGGGTGGGCATCGGGTTTGGCGCCGCGGGGACGGGGGAGATCGCTCTCACCATCGATAGCTACGCCGCCGAGGTGATCCCGCTGCCTGGGGCCGTGTGGTTGCTGTCGGGTGGCGTTGGCTTGCTGGCCGCTCGGGCCCGTCGACGAAAGGGCTAGCCGATGGAGGCATCGATAGGGCCAATGGCGCCAATCACGTCGACCATCATTCTGGTGCCCGGGTGGTACGTAGGCGCCAACGGCACCTGCGACTTGGTCTCTCGCCGCCGCGTCGAGGGGGCGCTCGCCCTCCTAAAAGCCCACCCTGCGGCGATGGTGGTCTTCTCCGGCGGCCCCAATCCGCTGAGCGTGGGTAGGGGGCGGGAGGTGAGTGAGGCTCGGGCCATGTTCGCCTACGCGCTCTCGCTCGGCTTAGACCCGCACCGCGCATGGCTGGAGGAACGCGCACGCAACACGGCGCAAAACCGACGATACAGTGAAGCGTTAGTGCGACAAAGAGTATCCGGCCCAACCCAGTGGTACGTCATCTCGAGCGACTTCCAGAGCAAGCGCCATGAGGCCCTGTTCGACGGCTCGCGCTACAGGCGGGTGCCCGTCGCCACGCAGGCTCGTTCCCTGCGTGACCTTCCTGCCGCTGCCCTCTGGCTGGCTTACGCTACCTTGATGGAGTGGATCAAGGCGCGCCGCTTACAGCGATGGCAAGGGCGCCCTGCCACGGTGCCCTAGTCACTACGGCCCCACCTCCACAGCGCCAGTTGTCCAGTGGTATCGCTGAAGCGGGTTTACGGGCAGCGGTGGATCACCAGCGCCAGCAAGGCCCTGGTGATCCTCCGGGCGCACGGTGCGATTGTTGGGGAGGTGTTGAAGGGCTCGGGCAGATCGATCCTGCCTAGCGGATGAACAGAACTCCGCCCTAGGCGAGATCGTCCTTGCCCTCGATCAGAAAGTGATGGCTATTCGATCCATTAGTTCGTGCCTCGAGGTGTGGCGCGTAGGCAGGATCTTTGACGAAGGCCATCGCCGCCTCCTTCGACGGCCACTCGATGATGATGCGAAGGGCTACCTCTTCGCCTTCTCCCTCCAGTCGCTCGTGGTCTGAGGTGCGCGCTAGGTACTTGCCGCCGTGCTGGGCGACGAGCGCGTTGGCCTGTTCTAGGTAAGCGGGGATCCAGTCATCGCGGGTGGGCGTGACGGCGAGGACGGAGTAGTAGGTCATAGCATTCTCCTGCCAAGGGTGATGTTCGATGGGCAGCTAGCTTAGGGAGTGGCTGTGCGAGCGAACATCCGGTGGCAGGGAAATCTGTATTCGGAAAGTGAGGGGTTCGCAGGCGTGAGCGTGGGCCTTAGCATTCCCAAACCGGCGGCTTGCCGATCTTCTCGATCAGAAAGTCGATGAAGACGCGCACTTTGGCCGTGAGCACGTTGGACTTGGGGTAGACGAGCCAGATGGCCGAGTCGTCATCCACCTCATACTCCGGCAACACGCGCACGAGCGCGCCGCGGTTGAGCTGCGCGCTAGTGCTCCAGAGGGAGTTCATGGAGATCCCAACGCCTGCCTCGGTGGCAATGCGCATGCTCGCCCCATCATCGAAGACCACGCGCCCGTCCGAACCCTCCGGAGGAAACGTGCAGGTAGGCCTGTCGCCTGGCGCGCTGAGTCGTCGGGCCGCGCCGTCCATGAATACCAATAGGCGATGACTCTGTAGGTCGGCGGGCGTGTCGGGCGTGCCGTAGCGAGCAAGGTAGTCAGGCGAGGCGCAGAGAATGCGCTTGTCGCTGGCGAGCTTGCGCGCCCGCAGGCTGCTCTGCTCGATTGGGTAGATGCGCAGCGCGAGGTCAAAGCCGCCCTCGATTAGATCCATCTGCGTGTCCGAGAGCTTCAGCTCGAGGCGCACGCTGGGGTAGCGCTCGAGGAACTCCGGCAGGATAGGGGCCACGTAGAGTTGGGCGAAGGTGCTCGATGCAGCAAAGCGCAGGCTGCCGGTCACCTCGCTGCTGCCGAGTCCCAAGGCCGCCCTCGCCGCATCTTCCTGGGCGAGTATCTCCCGCGCGAAGGGCAGGAACTCGGCGCCCTCTAGGGAGAGGGAGATCTTGCGGGTGGAGCGGTGCAGCAGGTCGGCGCCTAGCTGCTTCTCGAGCTTGGCCAGCCGCCCGCTGGCCACGGCGGGGGCTAGGCCTAGCTGTCGTCCCGCGGCGCTGATGTTGAGCATGTCAGCGGCCATGACGAAGAGCCGTATGCCGTCCGTATCCATCCCATCCCTCCTATCGCCGCGCGCCACGATCGGATCGTGACCAAGCTCGATTGTATCGAAAAATCGAATTCTATTCTCTTCCGGCGGTCGTTTATTGCCGAATTGGGGGGTATTAGTCTTGCTGAACCTACCCGCTCGAGCGGGTACGCAGGCGTTCGTGCAGTTGTGCAGGCGCTTCGCTTACTTCAGTCGCCACGCGTCCAGCGCAGGACCCAAGCTCATGACGATGCCCGAAACGGCCGTGCCGCCAGCACGGTTTCCCAAGCTCAACGCTGGCTACCGAATGGTCTTTAGCCCCGGCCGACTGTCGATCGGGTTGGTCGTGCCCATCGAGGCCTACGCGAGCACGTCGGTGCCTTCCCTAGCGCAGCACCTGGAGCGCGTACAGCTGGCCGAAGCGCTCGGGTTCTCGGCCGTGTGGCTGCGTGACGTGCCCTTCGACGTGCCGTCTTTCGGGGACGCAGGCCAGCTATTCGACCCGTTTGTCTACTTGGGGGCCCTCGCGATGCAGACGCAGGCCATCGCCCTCGGTGTAGCCAGCATTATCCTGCCCCTGCGTCACCCCGCCCATGTGGCGAAGGCAGCCGCTAGCGCTGATGTGCTATCCAACGGCAGGCTACTGCTCGGTATTGCCTCCGGCGACCGACCCGAGGAGTACCCAGCACTCGACGTCCCCTTCGATCAGCGGGGTAGGCGTTTCCGCGACAGCTACGCCTACATTCGACAAGTGGCCGAATCGAGGCCGCAGGTACGCAATGCCTTCGGCGACGTTACCGGTGATATGGATCTGCTGCCCAAGCCGGTAGCTGGCAAGCTACCGCTACTGATCACTGGCGCAAGCCAGCAGGATCCTGCTTGGCTTGCCGCGCACGGCGATGGGTGGATCACCTATCCCCGTCCCGTAGCTCAGCAAGCGCGCTTTATCCGAGAACTTCGCGCTCGCGCCGCCACGGGTGGCGCACCTGAGCGGCCCGTGATGGAACCCCTGTACATCGACCTGGCGGAGCGCCCCGACGCCCCGCCCCAACCCCTTCACCTAGGGTTTCGCCTCGGTATCGATGCGCTGCGAAGCTACCTCGAGGCCCGCCAGGCGATCGGGGTGAACCACGTGGCACTCAATTTGCGCTTCAACAGACTCGATCCGCGACTCACGCTCGAGCGCTTGGCCGAGGCCCTACTTCCAGACTTCACGCACTGACGGAACCACGATGAGCAAAACGATTCTCCTGACTGGGGCGACCGACGGCATAGGCTATGAGACCGCCAAGATTCTGGCCTCCCAGGGCCACCAGCTGCTGCTCCACGGGCGCAGCGCCGAGAAACTCGACAGGCTCAAAGCCTCGCTCTCCACGAACGGCACGGTGCAGACGCACCGGGCCGATCTGTCCCGCCTGACCAACGTGCGGGCGCTCGCCGATACGGCTCTCAGCGAGCACAAACATATCGATGTGCTTATCAACAATGCCGGAGTGTACAAGACCTCTCATCCGAACACCCTGGAGGGCTTGGACGTGCGCTTCATCGTCAATACCGTAGCGCCGTACGTGCTCACGAGACGCCTGCTGACGGCGATGCCGCCACAGGGACGAGTGATCAACCTCTCCTCCGCAGCGCAAGCCCCGCTAGAGCTGAGAGCGCTTCGCGGTGAGCGTGCGCTCTCTGACGACGAAGCCTACGCCCAGAGCAAGCTGGCGATCACGATGTGGTCCTTCCACATGGCGCGCGAGCTGGCGGACAGCGGGCCCTCGGTGATGGCAGTCAATCCCGGATCGCTGCTCGGCAGCAAGATGGTCAGGGAGGCCTTCGGCACCTCCGGAAAGGACCTCGGGATTGGTGCCGACATTCTCGTGCGCACGGCCCTCAGTGATGAATTCGCCGGCGTGTCAGGTCGCTACTACGACAACGATCGTAGAGCCCTGGGCAACCCGCACCCTGACGCCCAGAGCGCAGCCAAGACCAAGGCCTTGATCGAGGCGATGGAGAGCTTGATCACCAAGCTCGAAAGCATGCCGGGCGCCTAAGCCGCCCCTTTCCCAGTTCGATTTACAGAGGACCCATCCATGAAGTACGCAGGATTTACCACCTTCAAGACAGAACACAAGGACGAGGGGATTCTCACGGTCACCTTCGACTTCGGCACCGTCAACGTACAGGGTCAGGAGATGTTGGCCGATCTGAACAGCCTCGCCATGCGCCTGGAGCGAGACAGGGACACCAAGGTCGTCGTCTTCGAGTCGGCGAATCCGGAAGTGTGGGTGTGTCACTACGACACCGAGCTGTTGAAGGATATGTCTTCACAGGCGGTTTCTCGCGATGAGGCGGCGCTGCTGGATCTGCAGGCGGTGTGCGAACGGATCAGCAGGGTGCCCCAAGCGACGATCGCGAAGCTGGAAGGGTTCGCCCGCGGTGGCGGTCATGAGCTTGCCCTCGCCATGGACATGCGCTTCGCCGCCCGCGGTAAGTTCAAGTTCATGCAGATGGAGGTCGGCATGGGCATCTTGCCTTGCGGTGGCGGTGCCTCACGCATGGCGCGCCAGACGGGCCTTGGCCGAGCACTGGAGATCATCTTGAGCGCGCGCGATTTCGATGCGGACGAGGCCGAAGCCCTCGGCACCATCAACAAGGCCCTGGACCCACAGGAGATCGGTGCCTACGTGGATGCGCTTGCCAAGCGCATCGCCCGGTTCCCGGCGCAGTCAATCAACGCTTGCAAGCAGATGGTGTACGAGTCGATCGACAAGCCGATCGATGAGGCCCTCAAGGCTGAAGCCTACTGGCTGTATCAGGCGACTAGCAAGACCCCAGCGCTCAAGCGTTTCCGGATAGCCGACGAGCAGGGCTTGGAACACGACATCGAGAATCAGCGCAACTGGAATGATCTGGTGATGCAGGTACAGGACATCAACTGACGGCCTGAGGACACGGGCTCCCCGATGCGATATCGATCGGGGAGCTCGCGCCTAGGCCACCAGCGCTATCCTGGCATGAGGAATACGTCGTCACCGACGGCCATTCGCCCCGGCCCTACCGTGGTCCCATACACACCCAGGCACCCGTCACGGGCCTGTGCGACTGTTCGCAGCACGGTGCGATCGCGCGCCAACGTTGCCGGGTCTATGGTGATCACCGCGCAGCGCCGGTCGCGCACATCGATCCGAAGGTGAGCCGAGCCGATACGCACGACGCTTCCAACCCATTCGTCCTCCGGGAACCCCTCGTCGGTTGCGGCATCGATAAGCAAATTAGGCCGGAAACGCCGTGGATCCAGCGTTCGGCCTACTCGCTCGCCGAGTTGGGTGATCGTCTGGGAGGTGATTAGTGAGAGAGGAAAGGTGTCGAACACCCCGCGGTCGTAGCGGACGACCCGAGCCCCATCGGGCCATAGTTCGCGGGCGAGGGTCGGGTCCGTGACGTCCAGTGTCTGTCCGCTCGGCATGGTGACCTCGGTGACCGATGCGTTCGGCCGATCGGCGTCGACGAAGGATGGCAGGAACCGCCGCATGTCGCTTCGGTCGCGCAGGGTGAGCCAGGGAAAGCCGCTTTGCGGTCGATCGTTGCGAACGAATGCCCAGCGGCGGTCGCCGTCGAGCCCGAACCAACCCGCCTCGACGTCGGTAAGCGCTTCAGCGCCCATAGACTTCACGGGATACCGCCACAGGCCGACGACGCGGCCCACGCGGTTGCCGTCTTGCGTATGCATGACTTGCCTCCGAAAGAAGGCGCCCTTGTCATGCACCGATGTCGAGCGTGACGAGTCTGTGCGACTCGCTGCAGCGCCTCTCGACGGCGGGGTCGTTGCCAGCGGCAGCGACTCGCGCTTAGAGAACCAGAATCTTGGACGAGTGGCAAGAGCAAGCCCGGTCGCACTGCCGGTGACATGTAATAGCGATGTACTGTCTTAGGTGATGCGGGCCGCGCAAGGCGGCCACTGGGCAAGGGCAGTTCGCGCTTCGGTTGGGAAGGCGTCATGGTTCTCGTTCTGAGGCTCACGATGCTCTGCGCGTGACATCGGGGTAGGCGCCGCCGGTGGCAGAGCCAGAAGGAAATGCAGGAAGCTCTCGTGACAATGCGCACAGTACTACGGTCGGTGGCGATCGCGCTCGTGATCAGCGTCTGCGCGGCGGCGCCTGGGCGTCCAGGTCGGGTGCTTGAGAGCGCCGCAGTCGAGTTCCAGCCGCTGAACCCAGCGCGAGGGGATGCGAGCCCGCAGGCGGGCGTGCTGTGGGGAGACATCGGTAAGAACGTGCCGACGGGCGCGATCGTCAAGTTCAAAGACGGATTCTCCTCGCCGCCACACATCCACAACATCACTTATCGGGCCGTCGTGATCGAAGGCGCGATCCACAACGATGATCCCGATGCGGCTCCGATGTGGATGGGCCCTGGCTCCTTCTGGACCCAGCCCGCCGGTGAGCCCCACATCACCGCCGCGAAGTCAGGCAAGCCAGCGATGATCTTCCTGGAGATAGAGGCGGGCCCCTATCTGGTTCGCCCGACCGCCCTCGCCTTCGACGAGGGTGAGCGCCCAGTCAATCTGGAGGCCGGGAACATCGTTTGGCTGCGATCCGTAGACACGGCGTGGGTGGTCGGCGCAGCGGTGGAGATCGCGTTTCTCTGGGGAAGTCTTGAGGGGAACGCACGCCACGGCGCTCTTCTGCGGTTTCCCGCTGGCGCCGCTGGGGAATTGAAACATGACGACGCGCAGCTCCATCTCGTGGTGATCGGTGGGCCGGTCGGGTATGGCGAGGCCGACGCGGAGGCGCTCGCTGCCGGGAGCTACTTGAGCGCCCCTGCATCGCGTCAAGCGCTGTCATGCCAGGCAGCGCCCGGCGAGCAATGCCTGCTGTACGTGAGTAGCCGCGGGCGCTATCGCGTCGAATTCCTTAGTGACCGGCAGCCCTAGTCATCTCGACGTGCTGGGCAGGCCTCCATCCGCGATCTGCGCGACTGGAATGATCTCGTGGATGCCGGTGCAGAACATCAACTGATGGGGTGACGGTGGAGCTCCCGACACGCGGCCCACCAGCACCGAGTCCGCTCGCGCTACCCTGACACGAGGCAGTGGCCATCGCGCACATCGATCCGAAGGCCGGCGGCACCGTGCTTACTACGGATCCCACCCCACGTCCTCCGGGAAGTCGTCGTCAGTCGTGGCTTCAGCGTTCGACCGCTAGGCGCGGTGATCTCGGTGGCGACTACGTCTGCGAACCAAGGAACACGGTTACGATGGTGCTCGCCGCCGTGAGGCTCGATTTAGCGTGAGACGATCTAAGCGCTAGGCGGGTATTGGAGTTAGTGAGAGGGCTTATAGGAGCGCATGCGCTGGATGGGGTTAGAGCTTACCAGCGCTCCCGCAGCAGTAGAGCCTTAATCGTCTATTCGCATCGTATTCGTTACTATCCGTTTCGATAGGTATATGCATAGCCGTTGATTGCGGGGGCGCCACCGAGATGCGCGTAGAGGACCCTGGAGCCCTGCGGGAAGAAGCCCTTACGCACCAGATCGATCATGCCCTGCATCGATTTGCCCTCGTACACGGGGTCGGTGATCATCGCCTCCGTGCGAGCAGCGAGTCGCATGGCCTCGTTGGTCTCGTGGCTTGGGATACCGTAGGCAGGGTAGGCGTAGTCGGGGTTGATGTGCACATCTTCATCGCTGATTGTCTTGCCGAGGCAGATGAGCTCAGCCGTGTCACGCGCAATCTGGGTGACCTGCGTGCGCGTGCGCTCCACAGTGCCCGAAGCATCGATGCCGATCACGCGCTCGGCGCGCTCGTCCGCCTTGAAGCCCACGATCATCCCTGCCTGCGTTGAACCGGTCACCACGCAAACGACGATGTAGTCGAAGGAGAAGCCAAGGGCATGCTCCTGCTCGCGCACCTCCTCCGCAAAGCCGACGTACCCAAGGCCACCGAGCTTGTGCACCGAGGCGCCAGCGGGAATGCCGTATGGCTTGCCACCCTCAGATCGCACATCCTCCATGGCGGCTTCCCAGCTCTGACGGATGCCGATGTCGAAGCCGTCATCGACCAGGCGTGAGTCAGCGCCCATGAGGCGCGTCATTAGGATGTTGCCCACCCGGTCGTACACGGCATCTTCGTGCGGCACCCACGCCTCCTGCACCACCCGACACCTCATACCGATTTTGGCGGCGGTGGCGGCGACCAGACGCGTGTGATTCGACTGCACCCCGCCGATGGAGACCAATGTGTCAGCGCCGCTTGCGATGGCGTCGGGCACGATGTACTCCAGCTTGCGCAACTTGTTGCCGCCGAGGGCGAGGCCGGAGTTGCAGTCTTCGCGCTTGGCGTAGATCTCTACCTGATCGCCCAGCGCCTCGGACAGGCGGGGCAGTGCTTCTATGGGCGTCGGGCCAAAGGTGAGCGGGTAGCGTTCGAACTTGTCGAGTAAGCCCATCCGGTGCTCCATGTGGTCGATTCAGGGCCGGGGCGGGATACCCCGTCTGGGTGGTATCGTAGCTTGCCCGTACGTTCATGCGCAGGCGCTTCCGTTACGCTCGCAAGGCATTATCACCGCTCGACCTCTCCAAGGAACTCATGACGTTGACGATGCGAAGGACCTCCACCGCCAGCGGCCGACAGCCCTGGCTGATCGCCGCCACCTGCGCAGTGCTGCTGATGGCCACCGCCGTGGCCGGGGAGAATCCCATGCCCGAAGGACGACAAGTGACCGGGGATGGCCGCCTCATTCCGCTCGATAGCAAGACTCGCGAGATCGCCGACCTCGCCCGCGGCGCGTTAGCCACGGAGCTGAGCGTGGACCCCGTTGCGATCGAGGTGGACACGGTGAAGGCGATGCAGTGGAGTGATACGAGCCTTGGCTGCCCCGAGCCAGGCTTCGGCTACGGTCAGGTGATCACGCCGGGTTACCGCGTAACCTTGCGCCTGGACGGGGTGATCCACTTTGTGCACACCAACACTGCCAGCCGCGCGGTGGTCTGCGAGCGCAAGGAGATGCCAGGCGCAATCCCGAGGGCTGACGGGGAAGTCTCCTGGGTACCTCAGGCTACGGTGGCGCGTCAGGATCTGTCGAAGCGACTGTCCGTGCCGCTCGCGAAGATTCGGGTGGCGCACGTGCGCGGTAAGACCTGGCCAGATCGCAGCCTGGATTGCCCGGTTCCTAACGTGACCTATCCGCCGGAATCGGTGAAGGGCTACATGATCCGTTTGCGTGTGGGTCAACGCGCCTACACGTATCACACGGATCTTGAACGTACCGTGCCCTGCCCGCCAATCGCGAGCGATTGATCGTCACGGAGTGGCCACATGCCGAAGATCGACATCGAGCAAGTGCCCGAGAGCGTTGGCACCACTTACCCGGCGCCCTACGACGTGCCCTGCCTCCAACGCCATAAGCGCCATCTCTCCAACGCCGCGGGGCTTACGCAGTTCGGTGTGGTGCTAGTTACCCTTCCCCCAGGTGCGTGGTCTGCCCAGCGCCATTGGCATACGCATGAGGACGAGTTCGTGTGGGTGTTGAGCGGCGAGTTGGTGCTATCCACAGAGGACGGACGGGAGGCGCTCCGTGCCGGGGAATGCGCTGGATTCAAAGGGGGAGTGGCGAATGGCCATCACCTTGTAAACGAGAGCGATACAGACGCGCAGTTTTTGGTCGTCGGGTCGCGCATGGACGAGGACGGTGCGGAGTATCCGGACGCTGATCTGCGCGCCCTACCCGGACGCTACAGCGGCAAGGCAGGCTATACAACCAAGGCTGGTGAGCGGCTCAAGTAAGCACTATGCGGATGCGTCCCTGGCTCAGCTGGAAGCCTCAAGCATCCAGCAGCATATCGAAGCCACCAAACACCATCCGCGATCCATCGTATGGCAGTTGCAGGGCCTGCATCTGAGGATCCTCCTCCACCTTCGCCCACGCTGCGTTGCGAACGTCCTTAGATGGCCACTCTATCCACGAGAACACCACCGTTTCGTCGGCTTTGCGCAGCACGGCCGAGTTGAGTGAGTTCACCTTCCCGTCCGGCACGTCATCGCCCCAGGAGTCGACCACGCGCAGGGCACCGTGTCGTTTGAACAGCGCCGCCGCTTGCTTGGCGAACGCGAGATACTCCTCTCGCTTGGCGGTGGGAACGGCGCATAGGACCCCATCGATATAGCCCATCGTCTTCCTCCTCCTGGCGCCGCGTGCTGCCCTAGTCGAGGGTAAGCCTCGGCGAGCTCAATTGGAAAATGTACTCCCCGGTGTCCGGTCGCGCGGTGACAGGTAGCTCGTCGGGGGCGAGGTCCGTCGTCAGGGCTTTGACGTTAAGGAAGCCGGACTCCCCAACCGAATCCGCGCCAAGGGCACCCGTGCCGAACACGATAGTGTAGTACCCGGGATCCAGTGTGCTCTGAGTATCTGCCTCAAAGAATCTCGGCTCTGAGATGGGGGCGCTCAAGAGTGTGATCAGTTCCAGCGCGGCGAAGTCCACATCGACGAGGTCCGCGGGCGGCAGTTCTCCCGGACTCGCGATCGGTACTACTGCGGCGAACATCTTTATTGGGCCGGGCGTTCGGGAGGGTTCTAAGCAGATTCCGATCCGGTTGAGTTGGGTAGACTCTGTCACCTCGAAGCGGTGCATCAGCCAACCGTTGTCGTCTACGATGAGGCCGTTCGAGAGAGGCTCACCCTCGGCCGTATCCAGGACCTCACGGCGCGGTGCATCGCACAGGTCAGGTGCATCAGCCCATACGGCAGGCACCAAGAACTCCAATCCATAGGGATCTGTGGGGATGCCGTCAGGCTCTCGCAGCTCGAACTGGAGAACCGGGCGATCTGTGCCAGTGTCTCCGCCGAAGGCAACCAAGTCTCCCGCTTCGACCTGCGCATAGCCCTGCTCGCGCAGCTGATCGTCAACGATGGTCGAGAGTCGACGGGCGTGCAGGTACCAACTCGAGTGTCCGTCGACTGGATCGACGACGTAGAAGGTGTTGAAGGTGTGCCAAGCGTCGGCATTTCCGACCTGCGGATCGCCGCCATTTATCTCATCGGTGTCGAAGGGGCAGAGCTCGGGGTTGGTCCACAAAGCGTCTCCACCTTGTGTTTGCGATAGGCCTGTGAGCGCGCACAGCACGCCCGACTGGGCGGCGACTAGGGGGTCGCCGATTTTCAGCTCGTAGTCGGTGCCAGGGTGTCCGTCCAGACCTACGTAGCGGGTGTTGCCGAGGTAGTTCAGTTGCGGAAACGGGTCATCGTCAGCGAAGGGTGCTAGGAAGCTGTAGTTGCCGGGCGTGTCCTCGAGCGCTTGCTTGAGCACGCCACAAACCCGCCTACTTTCCAGCAAAACGCCGTTGACTGCAACGCCTAGGCGGCAATAAGCGTCTGTCCTATTGAACGCGGAAATCAACGCGTTCTCGATCCCCGCCTCACCATCGTGATCGAAGGTGGTGTACACGCCAGCGGTGTACGGGTTCTTGCTGCAGTCGAGGCTCAGCTCCGGTGTCCATTGGCACAGAGGAAACACCAAGTCCAGCCTCTCTGTCGCAGCGAGTGCCGTGGTGGAGGGGGTAGAGGTAAGCGCGATTGCGAACAGAAGTGGTGTGGCACGTGAGACTTTATCGACGCTCATCCTAGTGTCCTGAGTTAGAAGTTCGTTGATGACTTCGCGGCACCTTTTCGCCCCTGAACACGCTGCTCCTCCTCCCGTGGGACCTGGCAACGCAGCTTCGTTGAAATTGTAAAAGGGTCGTCTCCAGATAGGAAACGGCGCTTCGTCATCGTACGGAGCATACTCGAGGATGTGCACGCCGCGAGGATTGGGCCTTACTCCGCACATAAGCCGAGGTTACACGCGCCAACACCGCCGTCGGAGGCGGAGCTGATCTCGAACTCAGCGGGGCCAGAGGCACCGGTGCCGTGTACGCTTCTGCGTTGCTGGCGATCGGGCTGCGTACTCTGTGACCCAGCTCGTGGGTTCAGGTGCTCGAGGCGAAGATCCACTCGCCGGCCGGGGGGGGGGGGAGCCGCGTCGAGAGTCATGGTTAGCTCGGCGCTTGCGGTCTCACCGGGCGCGATCGTGGACCTAGGACAGGGTGACTTGCGTCGCGAACCGTTCCGGCTCCCACCGTCGCGACGCGTTGAAGCGAATAGCGAAAGAACCCGTGACGATCGATAGTGTTGGCTGAGGCGCGAATTGCAGTTAGCTAGCCTAGACTCGCGCATGGAGCACCGCTGCAGGGAGGGGAGGCGGCAGCAAACTGGGAGTGCTCGAATGCTGCGTACGCACCCTATCAGCAAGGGTGCGCGGCAGGCCGATGCCGGGAGGTTACGGCAACAAGCGTAGGCCTGGCGCCCATCGCCCCCCGTGTCGATGGGCGATCGTCCATCGCTCAGGGGTGTCCGTGCTGCGATTCAGTCGATAGGCTAGATCGTTCGGTGAACTAATGCGCAGGGTGGTATCCCGGTCGAGGGCAAGAAACTGGGCCAGGATCGGGCGTACGATGGTGCCGTGGGAGACCACCAGCAGCGTGTTCGCGGGGTGTTCGATAAGGCGTTGCACTAGCGGTGCGGTGCGCTCGAACAGCTGGTTGTAGTCCTCGCCACCCGGCGGCTTCCAGGCCCAGGGATCAGCGCTCTTCAAGGCGGCGAGCGCCGGGGCTTGCTCGGCGATCTCGCCCAGAGTCCAACCTTCGAACTGACCCATGCAGCGCTCGCTCAAGGCCTCGTCGTAGGCCACATCAAGGCCTAGGCCTTGTGTGGCGAGCGCGACCGTGGCGCGCACGCGCCCGAGCGGACTGGCGATCACCGCCTCCGGCGGCGCGCCGCTGAGCCACTGTTGGTGGGCTTGGGCCTGCGTGCGGCCGAGCTCGGTCAGCGGCGAGTCGCCTCGTCCCTGCAGCCGGCCTTGCACGTTCCACTCGGTTTGCCCGTGCCGCACGAAATAGATGGTGCAGCTCAAAGCGATGCTGTCCTCGGGGCCGGCGGGGACCCTGCGTGCTCGACCTTGGGCGGCCGCGGCACGGCGGGCCGCTGCATCTGGCTCAGCAGCTCATCCGCGCGCCGCCGAGCATTCTCACGGCGTCGTTCCCCGTCCCAGGCGGAGTAGGCCACCATGCCGGCGAGCCACACCGTGAGCACGATGAACAGCGGCCACCAGCGCCGCTGGCGCAGGCCGAGGAAGAGCGCGTAGAGAAACAGCACGGTCACCCCCACGGAGAACACCGTGCCGAGCGCCAACAGCCACCAATAGTCCTGCTCCAAACTAACTCTCCACGGGCCACGCGGTGTGCGATGATCGCACGGCGGCTGGGGAAATCGCGAGATGCTAATGCAGGAAGCAGATGAGGTCGGTGCAGCGCCCGGCGCGCACTCGGGACGAGTGTTGCTGGCGGGGGCGAGCGGCTACATCGGTGCCCACGTGGGGCGCACCTTACGCGCCGAGGGTTACGAGGTGCTCGCGCTCCATCGGGGCGCGGTGGACCCTTTGCGCGGTGCGCCCGGCGTCACGGTGTGCCGGGCAGACGCTTTCGAAGCGCGATCGCTGCAGGTGGCCTTGGCCGGTGAACGCATCGATGCAGTCATCTCCTGCATCGCCTCTCGCAACGGAGCAAAGAAGGATGCCTGGGCCGTGGACCATGACGCCAACGCGCATCTGCTCGCTGCCGCCAAGGCAGCGGGTGCTAAGCACTTCGTGCTGCTCTCCGCCATCTGTGTGCAGAAGCCGCGCTTAGCCTTCCAGCACGCGAAGCTCGCCTTTGAGGCGACGCTGCGCGAGAGTGGCCTGCGCTACTCGATCGTGCGACCGACTGCTTACTTCAAATCCCTGGCTGGTCAGATCGCACGCGTGCAAGCAGGCAAGCCGTTCCTGGTGTTCGGTGAAGGTACTGAAACATCCTGTAAGCCGATCGGTGAGGAGGATCTGGCGCGGTACCTAGTGGCGTGTCTGAGTGTGCCCGAGCGGGGGAATCGTGTGTTGCCGATCGGCGGGCCAGGGCCAGCCATCACCCCACGCGAACAAGGCACGCTGCTGTGTGAGCTCGCAGGTCAGCCCGTGAACGTGCGTAGCGTATCACCAAGGCTCTTCGATGCGGCGATCGCTGTGCTGAGTCCCCTGTCGCGCGTGATTCCGCCACTCGCGGCAAAAGCCGAGTTCGCTCGTATCGGGCGCTACTACGCCACTGAGTCCATGCTTCACTGGGATCCTGAACGCCAGGTCTATGACGCGGAGCAAACGCCAAGCACCGGATCGCAGACGCTGCGAGCGTTCTATGCGCGTGTGCTGGGCGACGGCCTGCAGGATCAAGCCTTGGGCGAACACAAGCTCTTTTAAGGCCGCAGGCGAGCGCTTACCATAACAGCCAGGGGAGCGAGGGATGTTCGGAGCTTTGCGCAAATGGCTTTTGCGGTTCATGGCAAACACCGGTGGCAGGACTCGGGCATCGCCGCGCGCATAGGGCGAGAACGTTTGCAGCCCAGCAAGCGGCTGACGCGAGCCATCGAGTTGATGATTAGGGGCAAGGGGCCGGGTGCCGAAGGCGTGCACGGGCTGATCGGTGCTTAGGGTGTCGAGTCGTTCATGACGATGGCGCGACCTGCATGAGCGACGATCTAGAAGTCACCTATCGCTTCCGCCTACCGCGCCAAGCTCAGCCCGTGGAAGTCGCGCTGCAGTTCGAGCCGGAGCACTTCGAGATGCGCTTGCCGCGCGGCCACGCGCCAGCCGCACCTTGGACCGATCTGGTCTTCAACCAATGCCCGAACTGCCCTCTGTCCGAAGACGAGGCGAGCGCATGTCCTGCCGCGGCGCGCCTCGCCGGCATCGTGCCTCAGTTCGAGCAGGTGGTGTCCTACGACGAGCTCTCCGTGGAGGTCGAGACGCCGGAACGCCGAGTGGTGGCAGCCACGTCAGTGCAGCAGGCGCTCAGCTCGCTCATCGGTTTGGTGATGGCCTCCAGCGGCTGTCCGCGCACGCGCTTCTTCCGCCTTATGGCGCGCTTCCACCTCCCGCTTGCCACGGAGGAGGAGACCGTCTTGCGCGTGCTAGGTACGTATGCCTCTCAGGCGGTGGTGGCTGGCGAGGGCGGTGAGGCCGCGCCGCTGGATTTGGCAGGGCTGTTCGATCTTTACCGGGAGCTGCGGGTGGTGAACCAGGCCATGACGCGCCGCTTGTCCGCCGCAGTCAAGGCGGACTCCACGCTCAACGCGGTGGTTATTCTGGACATCTTCGCGATGGCCGTCCCCGCTGCCATCGAGGACGCCTTCGGGCCCCTGCGTTCTCTGCTCTAGCGCTAGCAGCCCGTTGAAAATTGGCTAGCAGCATCAGCTTGACCAATGCGCACCAGCCAATCTGTGTCTGTTAGGGACAGTTGTCGCCGATGACCAGCCCAACTGAGCGTATCGCCACCAGGTTTGGTAGCGGCGCCCCTG